>JBEIRQ010000359.1:0-2132 GCA_040375885.1 Methylococcus sp. | reverse complement strand
AGGTAGGTTCTTACGCGTTACGCACCCGTCCGCCACTTACACTTATGGTTACCCATAAGTGACGTTCGACTTGCATGTGTTAAGCATGCCGCCA
Source organism: Methylococcus sp. (assembly GCA_040375885.1). Lineage (GTDB taxonomy): Bacteria > Pseudomonadota > Gammaproteobacteria > Methylococcales > Methylococcaceae > UBA6136. The sequence goes on along the minus strand of JBEIRQ010000359.1, from coordinate 2,038 downwards.
GCGTTCAATCTGAGCCATGATCAAACTCTTCAGTTTAATCTCAGCACTCGATAAACGAGGCTAATATCTTGTCTCGAACCCGAAGGCTCGATAATCAGTCTACTCGCACGAATTGACTTGTGCGCCCACACCATTGCTTGATCCATTTGTTAAAGAGCTAACGATGAACAAAGTCCGTCGTTAAGAGCGGGTATTCTACCGAAACTTCCTGTCCCGTCAACCCCCTCGCCAGCTTCCCGCCAGCTCCCGCCCAGAACTATTCAGCCCCGAACAGCCAACCATTATGAAGAATCAAAGACACATCGTCAAGCACTCAAGACGGTCTTGGCAAACTTTCGCTTCCCCACTTGAAGAATCAGGACCTTAGCCTCTTTGATCATTAATTTAGGGTCCTCACTCTGTTCACCATCCATCTTCACCCCACCCTGTTGAATCATTCGCATGGCTTCGCTCGTGGTTTGGGTCAGCCCCAAGTCCTTCAAGAGATTGGCGATCGGATAGCCGCCCTGGGGCAGTATCAGCCTGATTTCCTCGAGATCCTCCGGCACCAAACCCTGCTTGAAACGCGCCTCGAAATTCTCAAGAGCTCTTCCTGCAGCCGCCTGATCATGAAAGCGGGCAATCATTTCTTGGGCAAAACGAACCTTATAGTCTCTCGGGTTGGCGCCTTCAGCACAGGCCACCTTCCAACCCTCGATCTCACTCATCGACGTGGCACTCAGCAGCTCCATATACCGCCACATAAGCTCATCGGAAATAGACATCAATTTACCGAACATGTCATCCGGGGCATCGGTGATTCCGACGTAATTTCCGAGAGACTTGGACATCTTTTGGACGCCATCAAGGCCCTCCAAGATCGGCATGGTTAAGACCACCTGAGGGGTTTGGCCGTAGACCTCCTGCAATTGACGGCCGACCAATAAATTAAATTTCTGGTCGGTCCCACCCAATTCAACATCGGCCTTCATCGCGACCGAGTCATAGCCTTGAATCAGGGGATAGAGGAATTCATGAATGGCAATGGGTTGCCCCCCCTTATAACGGTTATTGAAATCCTCCCGCTCCAACATACGCGCCACCGTGTGCTTTGCCGCAAGACCGATCAGATCCGCGGGGGACATGGCGTTCATCCAGCTGCTGTTAAACATGACCCGGGTCTTCTGAGGATCCAGTATCTTGAAAATCTGCTCTTCGTAGGATCTCGCGTTCTCGATCACTTCATCGCGAGTCAGGGGTTTGCGCGTGGCATTTTTTCCGGTTGGATCGCCAATCATCCCGGTAAAATCACCAATCAGAAACATGGCTTCGTGCCCCAGCTCTTGGAACTGCTTCAGTTTGTTTAACAGAACCGTATGCCCAAGGTGAAGGTCCGGTGCGGTTGGATCAAATCCCGCCTTGATTCGGAGCGGCCGACCTTCAGCCAGGCGCTTGACCAGAAGATCCTCGGGTATCAATTCGGAAGCACCGCGCTTGATGATATCCAGTGCTTCTCGCTCAGTCGCTGTCATTCGTCACTCCACTTATCATTAAACATGTTATCGATTAGCCGCTGAGCGTCTCAAAGACGCACCGAGTCGGTCAGCCCGCCATCATGAGGCTTTATTTCAAAGTCTGCCATGACTGCAGAAAAAGAACAGGCCCGGTCAGCGAATCGCTGACCGGGCCTGTTCAGGGATAAGCCGCCTCAAGAAGGCGGCGTTAAGTTAGACGGAAAAAGAGGACCCACACCCACAGGTCGTGGAGGCATTGGGATTTCTGATGACGAACTGCGAGCCTGAAAGACCATCGGTGTAGTCAATCTCAGCACCCGTCAGATACTGAACACTCATCGCATCGACGAGCACGACGACGCCATTCTTGAGGATCTGGGTATCGTCCTCGTTGACTTCCTCGTCAAAGGTGAAGCCATATTGAAAGCCAGAACATCCGCCACCGGTTACATAGACCCTGAGCTTAAGATCAGGGTTCTTTTCTTCCAAAATCAATTCGTTAACTTTCGCCGCCGCACTGTCGGTAAATCGAATTTCTTCCTCGT
>JBEIRQ010000213.1:0-3408 GCA_040375885.1 Methylococcus sp. | reverse complement strand
CTTACCGAGAAGGAAATAAGACCGATGCAACAGACCCTCGATGAAATCCACGAAAAGCTGATTGCTCATGAAACGGAGATCATGAACTTAAGAAAGGGGTACATGGTCGTCAACGAACGCTACACCGCCGCCCTCGCCTCTTTAAGAGCATTGACATTGAGTGCTGCAGAAGCCGCCAAACGCGCCTGTGTCGCTGCAGAAAGGGCTTCCGCCGCGACTGAGGAGTGTGTCAAGGCTGCCACCACGGCCGCTGACAAAGAAGTGATCGAAGCCGCTGAATCTGCGGTCAAAGCCGCCACCGCCTCCGCACAAGCCTCCATCGAGGCGGCATCTGCCGCTTCATCCGCGTCAGCGGCTGCCGCTCATGCCGTGGCGCAACAGGCGGAAGCTATCTCGCTACAAGCCTCAGCAGAAGCCGCTGAAGCCACGAAAAGAGCGACCGAAGCCGCCGTTAAAGCGGTTGAGATGTCAAATTCTGCTTCGGCGCTCCTCAGCAGCTTAAGGGACAAAAAAAATCCCTGACGGCCTCATCATCCCTTCATGAGGCCTGATCGAGCCCCGCTTCTGCCATAGCGACGGCGCGAAACACGGCCCGCCCCTTATTGAGGGTTTCCTCCCACTCATTGAGTGGAATCGAGTCGTGAACCACCCCGGCTCCAGCCTGAATATGGAGGAGACCCTCCCGGATGACTGCGGTTCTAATGGCGATGGCCGTATCGAGATTTCCCGACCAACCAATATAGCCGACGGCCCCCGCATAGATCCCGCGCTTGACCGGCTCTAATTCATCAATGATTTCCATGGCGCGGATCTTTGGGGCACCACTGACTGTCCCGGCAGGGAATGTCGCCCGCAGGACATCGAAGGCGTCTTTACCCGGAAGAAGACGGCCGGTGACGTTGGACACGATGTGCATGACATGCGAATACCGCTCGATAATCATCTTGTCAGTGAGCCTGACCGTGCCGGTTTCAGAGACCCGGCCCGCATCGTTTCGCCCAAGATCAATCAGCATGAGATGTTCAGCGATTTCCTTAGGGTCTTTAAGGAGATCCTCCTCAAAGGCGAGATCCTCTTCAGGCGTTTTTCCACGCCGCCGGGTTCCTGCAATAGGGCGGACCGTCACGGTATCCTCTTCAAGGCGCACCAGAATCTCAGGGGAAGACCCCACCACCTGGAAGGCCTCAAGATTCAGAAAGAACATATAGGGCGAGGGATTAAGACACCTTAGGGCCCGATAAAGGTCAAGCGGTGCCGCCCGAAAGGGGATCGACATCCGTTGCGAGAGGACCACCTGCATGACATCGCCTTGAAGAATATAGTCCTTGATATGGCGAACCCCCTCTTCAAAACCCTCCTGAGTGAATCCCGAAACAAAATCGGCTTCATCGACGGCTTTAGGTGGCAACTTCTTTGGCGCTTCAAGAACCGTTTCCCGAAGCGCCTTGATCAGGCCTTCAAGGTGAGCCTCGGCCTTTTCAAGTGCCTGAGGGGTTGAGGGATCCGCATGAGTGATCACCAACAGACGTCCTTTGAGGTTATCAAAGACCAAGACGTCCTCAGAAACCATCAGGAGAATATCAGGGGCCCCAATCGGATCAGGCTTCGCACTTTTAAGTCGAGGCTCAATATAGTGGACCGTCTCATAACCAAAATAACCGACTAAACCTCCGGTAAAGCGCGGTAAACCTTCGATCGTCGGCACTTTAAATTCGGCCCCGAATTTTTGGATGTGCTCCAAGGGGTCCTTGACTTTAAGACTCTCGATAATGACGCCATCCCGTTCGATCGAGAGGGTTCGGTCAACCACTTTTAGAACCGTTCGGCAAGGCAGCCCAATGATCGAATAACGACCCCACTGCTCGCCGCCGTGAACCGACTCAAAAAGATAAGAATAAGGGGCGGACGCCAGCTTGAGATAAGCACTCAAGGGGGTATCCAAATCTGCCAGTACCTCGCGGGTCACGGGGATCCGGTTATAGCCTTGCTGCCGGTAGGTCTCAAATTCAGAGGGTGTCATGAAATATCTGCCTTTGGAATCAAATCATCGTCGGGTGCGGGCTTCAAAAAGGTCTCAAGGAGATCCTATCGACAGGGATAACACCTGACCCGGCAAGTCTTCTAGGGTTTCAAGAAGAAGATCTGGCTCAAAGCGCAGTACCCCCTCACCGCCATGATACCCATAAGGAACGCAAGCCAACATGAATCCCGCTCGGCGGGCCGCTTCAGCATCGGCCTGAGAGTCGCCGACCATCAGACTCCCCAAAGGATCAACCCCTAACCGCTCAGCGGTTTTAAGGAGTGGCTCTGGGTGCGGCTTTTGATGAACGAAATCATCACCGGAGGCGACCACCTCGAAGAAACCCTCAAGGCCCATCGCTTTAACCAGGGCATGCGTGAATCGGGCGGGCTTATTGGTGACTAAGGCCAGTGGGAGGGATTCGAGCCTCAGCGCTTCAAGACAGGGCAGTGCCCCCTCATAAAGCGTCGTCCGCTCTGCGAGGTGGTCCTGATAGACCGCCATAAAAATCGCCTGCGCCTCGGCCATGTGAGGGGGATCCCCTGAGGGCCAAAGACATCCCGTTAACGCCCTTCGAACCAACATCGCCATGCCCCGGCCGATCCAGCGCCGAACCTGCTCTTCGCCCTGAGGCTCAAGGCCGAGTCGCAGCAGCATCTGATCGACCGCATAGGCAATATCCGGCGCGCTGTCGACCAGCGTGCCATCAAGATCAAAGGCGATTAGTGATGGCCGCCGCCGCAACATGAGCCGGCACCGCCATCAGGTCGTTGGGCCTTCGCCAGTTCATCGCGCAAGGACTTGATGATGGTGTCATAACGATGTGGATCACTGTCCTTTGCAGCGCCAAAAATCGCGGAACCTGCAACAAACGTATCGACCCCAGCTTCCGCGATGTCGCGGATATTTTGAGGTCCGACGCCGCCATCAATTTCAAGACGGATATCACGACCCGACGCTCGGATCATCTGGCTAACAGCGCGCGCTTTTTCAAGCACATAGGGAATAAACTTCTGGCCACCAAACCCTGGATTGACCGACATCAGGAGAATCATATCCACCTTATCGAGGGTGTACTGAAGCACCTCAAGAGAAGACGCTGGATTAAAGACCAGGCCCGCTTTGCAGCCGGATTCCTTAATGAGTCCCAGCGTCCGATCGACATGCTCTGAAGCTTCCGGGTGGAAAGTAATGTAGCTGGCGCCGGCTTTGGCGAAATCTGGAATGATCCGGTCCACGGGCTTCACCATCAAATGCACATCGATCGGGGCGGTGACCCCAAACTTTCTAAGGGCCTCACACACCAAAGGTCCAATCGTCAGGTTCGGTACATAGTGATTGTCCATCACATCAAAATGGACCACATCGGCACCGGCCTTAAGGACATG
>JBEIRQ010000174.1:0-4037 GCA_040375885.1 Methylococcus sp. | reverse complement strand
TATCGATTGCCCCCACACGACTGTGAGGGGGCCCTCCAACAAGCTCTTTGGGAGCCAATGGAGGTTTTTGCTTAGACGCCTTTATTTAATAGTCGGACGAGAGGTCAAGATCAGCTGGCCGCCTTCATAAATTTCCACCGGATTAGCTGTGGGGTCGATCGCTTTGATCTTTTGAAGATCCGCAGCTAGAGCGTGGTCCTGAGCCACAAGAAAGTTGGAGGTGTGCTTATCGTGACGGTTAAGGATCTTGGTAATATCGATGATGCCTGAAGTTTCCTCATCCTTCGTATGCGTTCCAGCGGTAAAGACGCCCGTGGTTGGATTGATATCACCAAAGAGTGCTGGATCAAATTTGGTCTGCAAGGTCAGGCTCTCATCCCTAGGGTTATAGAGCCACGTCTTGCCATTGTGCTCAGCATTCCCAACGTCTTCAAGCAGGCTGATCGTTCCATCATCATTGATGCTGATGTTGTCGAACATTCTTGGGCGCTTGTCGCCAAAGCCTGCAGGAATCTTAGTGGCATCAACGACAACGTCAATCGTTCCCCCAGTGTAGTCATTGTTGAAATTAAGCCGCCACAAGCGGGTACCGCCCTGCTGTGTGCCGCCTTTGAGATCCTGGTTGTCGAGACGATCTGTAGTGACGAAATAGAAGGTCGTGGCGTTTGCCCAAGCGCCATCTTCGGGGCGAGAGAACGTTGTGACCGAGGTATCGCTCAGGGTAAATGGCGTCCCGTTAGCAATCCCCGTCGTCCGTGTGGTGGTGTTATTGATTTCTTCCGTCGTCGTGCCAAGGCCATCAGCAAAGCCTTGGACGTTGATGAATTTGAGTGTGCCATTGGTCAGGCCGGCCTTGTCAACGTCAGTACCGGTCTTGGTCTTGGTGCCGACGTAAACGGCAACGCTATTCAGCATGATGCCAGTGCCGCCATCGTTAGTGCCAATAACGACCGTTCTAACCTTAGAATATGGATTAGCCAGAAGGTTTTCCCAGCCACCGACCGCATCAGTCCCAGAGCCATTGGTTTTGAGGTTGAACTTCCCAAGGATGTAGCTGCTGCCCTTAGACTTTCCGGTGGCTACGTGTGCGACCGCCCAGCCCGTCGTTCCGCCTTCTTCGCCATTCAAAAAGATGCGGGATTTTGTGCCTTTGCCCGTCATAGGGCTATAAAAAGCTCTGACCCTGGGAAGATCGGCTGAGCAGAAGCGGCTGAAGCTGACGGGCGTAGCGCTTGGGGTGCTCTCACTCGCCTGAAGGGCGCTGTTCCAAAGGTAAACGTCTTTGATGAGGTCGCTTCCGCTGACGACTTCTAGAGTTTTCTTATTGATGACCCACTCAGAAACAAAGGCGCCGATGCCGCCATGAGCGCGAGGAACGCCCAAGGTATTGCCCAATTCGTGATTCATCAGGACGACAAAATTCTTGGCATTGAGGCTGTAGGCACCCAATCCGTCTGGCAACCCGACCATTCTATAGCCGCCAACTTTATCCGCAGCAGTCAGAAGTGATGTAATTGCTATGTCAGCAGAGAGAGGCTGAACGTAAGGCGCTGCGCTGGAGCTTAGTCCAGTTTCGGCTTGGGCAATCAGTGACATGGCGGTTAGGACTGCGCTAACCATCATGGAAAGTTCTTTCTTTTTCATACTCTAATAGGCTCCGTAATGATGAAGTAACACTCAAGCGATCTAGTTGTCGCTATGGTTCGGTGATCTGGGACTTTGGCTGTCCTTCAAAAAAAGATAAACCTACTGCCGCTTTGTTAAAATCTCATGACGGTTATCAGACAAATTCATTAAGAAGGTCCCGTGGGTATCTCTTTCATCCCTAATTTGAGGATGAGATTCATCGGGCCCCCCCCCTGTGTCAGGATAGTTGTCGCGTCTACTGAATCCTTGAAATGAAACAGGGGGCGGAGAGAGCGATGAGATGGCACGTTATTCCGTGGAAAAAAAGGAGTGGATTCTCCGTCAGATGATGGCCCCTTTGAACCGGCCGATTTCTGAGCTGGCTGAAGAGACTGGAATCCATGTGGTGACCCTGTATTCTTGGCGCAGAAAGGCTAGAGAATCAGGGGTAGTTATGCCGGGAAATGGAAAAGGATCTGACGATTGGTCCAGCGCTGAGAAATTCAGAGTCGTCCTTGAAACGATGACCCTGAGTGAGACCGAGCTATCGGAGTATTGTCGGAGTAAAGGCCTTTATCCTGAGCAAGTGGCACAGTGGCGCGAAGCCTGTGAAAAAGCCAATGATCAGGCGGAGAGTCGCCAACAATACACCAAAGAAAAGGAAAAGCAGTCCGCTCGCCGCATTAAAGAGTTGGAGCGGGAACTGAAGCGAAAGGAGGCTGCGCTTGCTGAGGCAGCGGCTCTGATCATCCTCAAAAAAAAAGCAAATGCGATTTGGGGGGACGGAGAGGACGACTGATCTCGGTCGAGGATCGCCTGAGGGCCAGGACCTTGATTGAGGAGGCGGTCATAGCCGGGGCTCGACGGTTCAAAGCCTGCGAGACTCTGGGTATCACGTTGAGGACCTATCAACGATGGCAGCACTCGCCCACGGACGGGCGACCTGGCGCGATAAGACCAGAGCCGGCCCATAAGCTGACAGAGGCAGAGCGAGCATCGATTATTGAGATCGTGAATCGGCCTGAACATGCCAGCTTGCCTCCGCATCAGATCGTGCCGAGATTGGCGGATGAGGGAGTGTATGTGGCATCCGAATCGAGTTTCTATCGGGTCATGAAGGATCATGGTCAACAGAATCGGCGAGGAAGAGAAAAGGTACATGAGAAGCGTGCACCCACGACGCACAGGGCAACGGCACCGAATCAGGTCTGGTGTTGGGACATCACATGGTTGCCCTCATCAGTACGCGGCCAGTTTTATTACTGGTACATGGTGAAGGATGTCTTCAGTCGCAAGGTGGTCGCCAGCGAGGTCCATATTGCAGAGTCTTCTTCATTGGCAGCAGAGTTACTGAAGCGTGGCACGCTGAGGGAAAAAGTGCTTGAAGTGTTGATCCTGCATTCGGATAACGGCAGCGCTATGAAGGGCTCGACGATGTTGGCGACGATGCAGAATTTAGGAGTCGTTCCGTCCTTCAGTCGGCCGCGAGTGAGCAATGACAATGCGTTTGCAGAGACATTGTTCAGAACAGCGAAGTACTGCCCGACGTGGCCCTCGAAGCCATTTGAAAGTCTGGAAAAGGCCCGGGAATGGGTCGATGGATTTGTGACCTGGTACAACGAGGATCATCGTCATAGCGGAATACGTTTTGTGACCCCTGCCGAGCGTCACCGGGGCGAGGCCGAGGAATTACTTCGGCGACGTCATCAGCTTTATCTGGCAGCGCGGGAAAGACACCCGAAACGATGGACCGGAAGTACTAGAAACTGGACCATCCAGAACGAGGTATTCCTGAATCCAGAGCGGTCCGAGAAGGCCGCATAGTAAGAAAGAAATTACGCGTGGACGCGACAACTATCTTGAAAAGCTCCGACTATCGGAACTTAAAGAGGACAACGCCAAGGGATTGACGCTTTCCAAATGGAAATGGAACCAATGGAAACGCGTTTAAGAATATAGCAATATTTTGTTTCTGAAATGGCTTTAAGAGCGGCTTGTTCTTCTGTAATCATTGATTAACTCCATTGGTAGCGACTCGCTCGGAGTATCGCATAACTGTATGCAGGTAAATCAAGTGCTTGTTGGCCTCAAGGAAAGATCCCAAGACCTGTGTTCTCAATGGATTGCTGGGTCTTCTTGAGATAGCGACCAACAGCGGCTCCTAACACGTTCTTGTTATCCACGTACATTGCTTTTGGTTTGGATCCATCATCAACGAAATGTTGATCTGGACAAATCGTCTTGAATCGAAGACCGATCTGCCAGAGCCTTAGATTCGGCTCTTTCATCTTAAGGTCATAAACCTCAAGACCAAGCTTCAAGGACTCAATCGTGGGATTTCCTTGAACCTGATATTTAGCCTTACTGTGCTTCGCATCCTGAACGCCGAGACGACCATCGTGATGTTCCAG
>JBEIRQ010000097.1:0-6262 GCA_040375885.1 Methylococcus sp. | reverse complement strand
CTTCCCCGAGGGTGATGAGAGCTCTTGAAAGGCGGCTGCCGTCACTCTCCAATTGACCGACCCATGTGGTGTCGCCATTTTGGTGGTGCTGGAGATCATCGTGGCGGATCGTATAGTCGCCACCTGGGAGACTGAGTTTGACCGTGTCACCCAGGGCCATGTTTTCAAGCTGTGATCGTTTGATGGTGATGGGATAAAAGGATCCTTTGGGATAGTCCTTGTAACGAGGCGGGGCCTTAGCAGGCGGTGACCGAAAGCTGAGGAGGGTCTTTTCTTGTTGCTTCGATGGCGCGATATCCTGACCATCGCCACGGCGCCCCGTCACCCGGATACTGACCCATTGACCGAGGCCATCTTTGATACCCAGCCAGGTGTATGCCTTAAGCTCGGCTTGAAGGTGTGCCTCGCTCGCTACGCCCTCTTTTTTTGGAATCCGATCATCCTTGAGGGCGGGTGCGACATGGAACCTAATGCCCAAGGCTTTTCCGACAGTGGCGAGATGTTCACTGAGCGTTTCCTCAGGCCTTTTTATCACTTCGTCACGGAGGGAAGACGGCGAGTGATCAGCAGCTGTCCCGGCCTCTGAAAAGAGGCCGAACAATAACGCCAAAACGAGCGGAGCCTTGAAGCCTTTCATCCAGCGATCCATGGTGTTGACCTCAAAAGAAGACGCCGCGGCCATCGGGGAATACTCCCCCTAAGTGATGGCCACAAGGAGGGGTGGGGAGAATCCTCAAGACGAGACGGAAACTATTCCCACACGCTGCGGCGCTGGTCTGATGGGGGGCGGTCTTAATTTGCCGCCAGATGGATCACGGCGCCAAGACCTTGCTGAAGCTCTTTCAGGGATATGAGACCGTCATGGTCGCTATCCATGGCATCAAAGATGGCATCGGCCCCGAGCCACTCTTCGCGGGAAATGATGCCATCGCCGTTGAGATCATAGAGGCTAAAGAGCTGGGTCGTAGATTCGGCCATGGCATTGCCACCCTCCAGCTGGCGGAGTCTTCGGGCAAGGAGGGCCTCGGTATTTTCCAGCGCCTTGGTGAAGCCCTGAATGCCTTCGGCCAACTTGTCACTGGCCATTCGATCCTCCTGATGCATCCGATCAAACGTCGCCTTGTCCATAGCGATGGGGGATTCCCCCGAGGCAGCGGCAGTGGTTGGATCTAGTTTTCGGGTGAGGGGTGCATCGCTCGTCTCCAGTTCCTTTAAAAGATTCGGGGAGATGGTCAGTAGGTCGCATCCGGCCAATTCCATGATTTCGCCGATGTTTCTGAAGCTTGCGCCCATGACTTCGGTCTTATGGCCAAATTTCTTATAGTAGTTGTAAATACGGGTGACCGAGAGGACGCCCGGATCTTCTTGAGCGGGGTAATCCTTCCCCGTGTCTTTTTTGTACCAGTCGAGAATGCGGCCAACGAAGGGAGAGATCAGCGTGATCTTGGCTTCAGCGCAAGCAATGGCCTGATGCATCCCAAAAAGGAGCGTCAGATTGCAGTGAATGCCTTCCTTTTCGAGCGTTTCAGCGGCACGGATGCCTTCCCAGGTCGAGGCGATCTTGATCAGGACGCGCTCCCTAGGGATGCCCTTGCTTTCATACTCCGCAATAATTTCTCGCCCCTTCAGAATCGTTGCCTCGGTGTCGAAAGAGAGTCGCGCATCGACTTCTGTCGACACCCGTCCTTTGATGATCTCGAGGATCCGAAGCCCAAAGGTAATGGCCAAGCGGTCAAAGGCTAGGGCGATGACTTGGGTTTCCTTGGCCGATGATCCAAGGCTTTTGCGGGCCGACATCAGGGTCTCATCGACCACATCCTGATATTCGGGCATTTGTGCGGCTGCCGCGATTAACGAGGGGTTGGTCGTTGCATCTCGGGGAGTGAATTTGCGAATGGCCTGAAAGTCGCCGGTATCGGCAACCACAACGGTCATTCCACGTAATTGGTCAAGGACGCTGTGAGTCATGGTCTCTCCGGAAAAAGGGCTTAATGGCAAAAAGGATGGCTTTAATGGGTCCGGCCAGCGGATGGCCGGCCGGACCCATTAAGTGATTAGAACCAGTGATGGTGAAAGAACGTTCCCTCAGGCTTATCAACTCGCTCAAAGGTATGAGCGCCGAAATAATCTCGTTGGGCTTGGAGAAGGTTCGCAGGCAAGCGCTCGTTTCGATAGCTATCAAAATACGAGAGCGCCGATGAAAAGGCGGGTGAAGCCACTCCATATTGAATCGCCAGCTGGACGACTTTCCGCCAGTTTGCCTGCGTTCCTAGGATGATATCTCTGAAATAGGGATCCAGAATCAGATTCTTAAGCGCTGGATCTTTCCGATAAGCCTCGGTGATTCGGTTCAAGAAGCGGGCTCTAATAATGCAGCCGCCCCGCCAGATGGCGGCGATGTCCCCATAATTGAGGGACCAGTCATAGAGCGCCGATGCCACGCGAAGCTGGGCAAAACCCTGCGCGTAGCTGATGATCTTGCTGGCATAGAGGGCATCCCTAACCGCGTCGATCAGTTCTTGACGGTCGCCTTGCCATGGGGGCGATTCGGGCCCCCTCAAGACCTTAGAGGCATCAACGCGCTCAGATTTCAGCGAGCTTAAGATACGCGCCTCGACGGCGCTCGCGATGACCGAGAGCGGAACGCCCATCTCGGTTGCATGACCCACGGTCCATTTACCCGTGCCTTTTTGTCCTGCCTTGTCAACAATGACATCGACCATTGGGAGGCCTGTTTCAGGATCTTTTTGGGTAAAGATCTTTGAGGTCAGCTCGATGAGGAATGAATCAAGGTCGCCCCGATTCCAGGTTGAAAAGATCTCGGCAAATTCTTCGGCGGTGGGATTGATGGTCGCCTTGAGAATGGCATAGGCCTCACAAATCAACTGCATGTCGCCGTATTCGATGCCGTTATGGACCATTTTCACATAATGTCCGGCGCCATCGGTGCCCATGTGTCGGCAGCAAGCCTCACCCTCGGCGATGGCTGCGATCTTGGTGTAGATGGGCGCGATCGCGCGCCAGCCTTCTTCAGAGCCACCTGGCATGATGGAGGGCCCCTTGAGGGCGCCTTCTTCACCGCCTGAGACACCGACGCCAAAAAAGTGAATCCCTTTTTCTTTCAGGTATTTTTCGCGCCGTTGGGTATCGGTCCACAAGGAGTTACCCCCATCGATAATGATGTCACCCTGATCGAGAAGGGGTATCAATTGCTCGATAACGGCATCGACGGGACCACCCGCTTTGACCATGATCTGCATTTTTCGAGGGCTTGATAAAGCCCCAACAAACGTCTCAAGGCTATGACACGGAGTGATGTTTTTGCCCTTGGCACGGCCTTCAGCAAAAGCCTGGGTCACCTCCGTCGTCCGGTTATAGACGGCGACATGGAATCCTTTGGATTCCATGTTTAAGACGAGATTCTCACCCATCACGGCAAGACCGATCAGACCGATATCACACTGACTCATGGTGTCTCCTTTTAGGTTTGGGTTAATGACATTCAATGGTTAAGCCGGACCTACTTTCATGTCCAACCCGATTATTTGTTGGCGATATAGCGTTTCAAAAGACCCTCAGTTGACGCATCATGCGCCTTACTGAGGGAGCGGGCTTCAATTTCTTCTTGAATGGTTTTGGCTAGCTGCTTGCCGAGCTCGACACCCATCTGGTCAAACGAGTTGATGTGCCAGACCGTTCCCTGAACAAAAATCTTGTGTTCGTAAAGGGCGATGAGGCTCCCAAGGGTTTGGGGCGTCAACTTCTGATAAAGGAAAGAGTTTGAGGGTCGATTGCCGGCGAAGGTTTTGGCCGCCGCGAGATCATCGAGGGCTTCTCCTTCTAGTGTTGTTCCCTGGGCAATTAATTCAGCTTTGGCTTCTGCGCTGGTCTTCCCAAGCATCAAGGCTTCCGTTTGAGCGATGAAGTTCGAGATCAGGAGATCGTGATGCTCGGTGCGTTGGTTGTGACTCTCAACCGCGGCGAGGAAATCTGATGGGACCAAGGCGCTGCCCTGATGCATCAGCTGATAGAAGGCATGCTGACCATTGGTTCCTGGCTGACCAAAGATAATAGGTCCGGTGCTGTAGGAGACGGGATCGCCATCAAGATCAACGGTTTTCCCATTACTCTCCATATCGCCTTGCTGGAGGTAGGAGGATAAGAACTCAAGGTATTGGTCGTAGGGAAGAATCGCGTAGGCGTCCGCCCTGAAGAAGTTGTCGTACCAGATGCCAAGGAGGCCCATCAGAACCGGAATGTTTTCTTCAAGCGGGGCTGTTCTAAAGTGCTGATCGACCCGATGCGCGCCTTCCAACATCGATTCGAAGGCGTCCATGCCAATCCCCAAGGCAATCGGGAGGCCAATAGATGACCAGATGGAATAGCGACCACCGACCCAATCCCAGAATTCAAAGACATTCTGCTGGTCAATGCCGAAGGCAGAAACCTTTTCGATATTGGTCGAAATGGCGACAAAATGCTTTGCAATAGCGGCGGGATCTTTGAGTTTAGCCAACAACCAATCCTTCGCAGAATGGGCGTTGGTCATGGTTTCAAGCGTTGTAAAGGTTTTCGAGGCCACACAGAAAAGGGTGGTCTCAGGGTCAAGAGGCCTCAGGGTCTCAACCAGATCCGCCTCGTCGACATTGGAAATGAAATGAACCCTTAGAGTCGGATCGGTGTAAGGCGTTAGCGCCTTAACGACCATCCTCGGGCCGAGATCAGAGCCACCAATCCCGATATTGACGACATCGGTCACCTTTTTTCCGGTAAAACCAGTCCACTCCCCCGAGCGCACTTTCTGGGTAAAAACCCGCATGCTATCAAGGACCCGGTTCACATCGGGCATCACATCCTGACCATCCAAGAAGACGGGATGGTTGGAGCGATTTCTGAGTGCGGTGTGGAGGACGGCTCGGTTTTCGGTCAGGTTGATGCGCTTCCCAAGAAACATGTCCTCGCGTTTCTCTTCAAGATGAGAGGCCTTAGCAAGCTCTAAAAGGAGAGCGAGTGTTTCATCTGTAATGCGATTTTTGGAGTAGTCAAAAAGGATATCGTCCAGCGTGATCGAGTAGCGATCAAACCGGCCCGGATCTGCCTTGAAGAGATCTCGCATATGAACATGGGTCATGTGCGAGTGATGTTTGACTAGGGACTTCCAAACGGGCAGCTGATTCGGCTGATTCATGGGTCAAGGTCTCGGTGATGAAGTGGGTTTTGGTGACGTCTTCTCGGTATCTAACGACATAAAAAAAGGAACGCCATTGGTTCCTTTTTATTGGTGTATTAGTCCTTATTGATCCACTTTTTACCGTCTCCGCTCAATAGTTGATCTGAGGCGGCCGGTCCAAAAGATCCGGAGGCATAATTTGGAAAGTCTCGGGGTTTCAGCGCATTCCAGACATCCAAGATAGGCTGAATCAAGTTCCAGCTGGTTTCAACCATGTCGGCCCGTTGGAACAAGGTCGCGTCTCCCACCATACAGTCCAGCATCAGGCGTTCGTAGCCCGTGTCAGGAGTCGCTCCAAAGGCATCGACATAATTAAAGTCCATCTGGACCGAACCCAGGTTCATGATGGGCCCTGGCTTTTTAGCCCCAAACTGCATGGAGATCCCTTCATCCGGCTGGATGTGGATGACCAGTCGGTTTTCCTGAAGATGATCGATCGCTGTGTTCTTGAAAAGGACAAAGGGAGCCTTCCTGAAATTGATGACAATTTCTGTTTTGCGAGCAGCTAATCGCTTTCCGGTTCGAAGGTAAAAAGGGACATCCGCCCAACGCCAGTTGTCCATCATCAGCTTCATGGCAACGAAGGTTTCAGTGCTCGAATCGGGGTCGATCTTTTCTTCATCCCGATAGGCGATACAGCTTTCTCCGTTGATTTCGCCAGCGCCATATTGGCCTCTGACGACCCGGGCTAGGACCTCTTCCGGTGTCAGGACCTGAATGGCGCGCAAGGCTTTGGTTTGCTCATCACGAACCGCATCCGCTTCAAAAGAGACCGGCGGCTCCATGGTTGTGAGCGATAGCAGCTGAAAGAGATGGTTCGGAACCATGTCCCTCAACGCGCCGGAGGTTTCATAGTAAGGACCACGCTGGCCCACACCCACGGTCTCGGAGGCCGTAATTTGAACATTATCGATATAGCGCCGATTCCAAATAGGCTCAAAGATACTATTGGCAAAACGGAGCACCATCAGGTTCTGGACGGTTTCCTTGCCAAGGTAGTGATCAATTCTGAAGATTTGTTTTTCTTTCAGT
>JBEIRQ010000010.1:0-14572 GCA_040375885.1 Methylococcus sp. | reverse complement strand
TTTGATGATATTCGCGGTTCCCGCCTCAAGCCATACGGCTTTTGCGTTGCCGTTACTGTCGATCGCTATTTGTGGGAGTGATCCATCCTTACCGGTCGGACTGATATCAGAAGGTTTCAGCTGCCATGCATTATTATTGAAGAAGCTGGCCTGAACGATCCAGTTGGTTCCATTCGATCGAGACCAGATGGCCGCGGCAACCCCTGAGCCATTTCCCGAGATCCTCGGAATTCTTGAGTCGTTACCGATTTGGCTGAGATTTGAAGGGAGCGTTGCCCAAGACCAATTGGCTAGACAGTCGGCAGGCCCTAGCGCCAAGGCGAGAAGGGCCAAAGAAAATAATCGACCCATGAAAGGTAGAACGGACTGAATGAGGAAATGCATCTGAGGCTCCCTGAACGACAGCCTCAACGAGGCTATTTGTGAGCCCCATCGTACCCCTTTAGAGTGCTTTTTCGCCAGTTTGTCGCGGGGTCTTGAGGCGTCTAGGGTCCCGTTGCGGTGCCGCTTGCGATTTCCGGGCGCGGCATTCGATACATCGCCAATCACTGCCGGTTCTTTTTTCTGAAGGAGAGCAGTCTTTGTTTTGCTGGCAGCCAAGACAAAACTTGATTCGCCGGTTTCTAACACTTTCCCAGGTCCAACCTTTCTTGCTCACCTTTTGGGATCTCACGTTTTCTAGTTGACACTGGAGAGCAGCGCGGCGTTTTCGCGCTTCTCGAGCCCTTCAATGATGAGATCGACCATGCGCTCGGCATACTGCTTTTCTTCTTGAGTCAGAGCCTTATAAAGGCTCCGGTACAGTTTGCTGAAGGAGCGCACATCATCTTCCTTGTAAGGAGGATCGATTTGCGTAAACACACTGGCGAGTTTGTCAAAATCCTGTGTATAGAGGTACTTGACCGGACGAATAATGCTCATTAACAGCCCTGTTAATTATGAAGTCGACGAATGGTATTGAAGGTGCCTTCGGGTCCTCGAAGCCACATCAAGGCGGGCCATTAAGCCGGATGAATGTTACGGCTATACGGGGGGAGTTATGTCAGGAAAATGTCCGAAAAATGTCAGCGTCGATTCCCCTATGGGTCACCCCACAAAAAGCCCATGGCCGATGGCTTTTGGAGGCCAAAAGCCATCTTTTTTGGATAACGAAGACGGCAAGGGGTGCTCCCTTTTGAGGATGATTGGGGGAGGCTTTTTTTAGGGCTCTTGGCGGGTTGATCTGCCTTGAGTCTTCGATTCAGACATTCTCCCTGGCCTTGCCAGTCGTGTCGCCTTCAACCGCCTTTCAAGTTCGATGATGCCGTTCTCAAGAGAGGCATCCATGACAACGATATTGCCCATGGACAGAATAATGCGCTGGAGTTCAGGGATTCGGGTGCCCCCGGTTGAGACGATGTAGACCGGCTGGACATAAAGGACCGAGCGGCCTACGGGGAGGACGATGATCCGCCCTCGAAGCACTCTCGAGCCCCGTTGATCCCACAGCGTTAACTGACGCGCAATCTCTGGATCCTGATCGATAAGGGCGCTGACCTGCCCGGGTCCCTCAACCTGCGATTCCCGGCTGAACCGATAGACAATGATTTTTTTCTCTTCAGGACGGGCCCCTGGAATCGGTTTATCGCCGCCATCAAACGTTCCTGCAACGGCTAAAGCACTGAGGTTACTTCGGCCCACTGGGGTCATTGGTTCAATCATCACGAAGTTGTGTCGATCGCTCTGGTAGCCCTCGAGCGCCGTCGTCAGGTAGAAGGGCTTGACCATGGCATCATTGACTTTAGCGATATCCCAGGTCTCTGCCTGCTCATAAAAGAGGCCAGGGTCAGTCTGGTGATATCGAGCATAGATTCGCATTTGATTCCCAAAAAGGTCTTTGGGGTAACGGAGATGACTCGAAAGGGCGGGAGGCATGGTGCCGATGTCCTTGAAAAGGCCAGGATAGGCATTCCGGTAACCCTGAATGATGGGATCACGGGTGTCGCTGACGTAATAGTCGACGCTCCCATCAAAGGCATCCACGACGATTTTGACGGAGTTTCGGATGTAGTTAAAAGGCTGGTCCTCCCGGTCCCGATTAAATCGGGCGGCCGAGCGCTTTGAGCCTGGATACCAATTGGACGTGGTATAGGCATCGATCACCCAGAAAATCCGTTTTGGAGTGATCACGATGTAGGGGTCATGGTCAAGATTCAGGAAGGGTGTGAGTTCCTTGACGCGCTCAATGATATTGCGATGAAAGAGTGCCCGGCTGTTGCCGGTGATGTTGACCGAGAAAAAGAGCTGTTCATCACGAAAATAAAGAGCGAACAAAAGCTTTCTGAAAAGAGAGCTGATGGGGACGCCGCCACGGCCAGTGTAATTGAAGCTGGATTGTTCATCAGCGCTTGGAATGCCGACGAGATCTAGTTTATTCGGGACAATGGCGTAGGTCAGATTCTCTTCGCCATAGTAGATGTCGGGGCGCTCAATAGCATCGAACGTGGTGTTCGAGGAAATGGTCAAGTCTTTGAGATACCAATGCATGGGGGTCTGGCCATCCTGCGCAGCCGGCGTTGCCACCGCTCCATAGCCGTGCGTATAGCGCAGATGCATGTTCTCCCAGTTCTGAGCGGGTTCCGGCAAGAGACGAATATTGGTTTCACGCGCGGCAAGGTTCACCTGCTCGAGGCGGCCGTTGATCATGTAGCGATCGACGTCGACGTCGGTGAAATGGTAATAGGGCCTGATGCCTTGCAGCTGCTGGTAGACGTCATCCAAAAACTCCGGATCCCAAACCGGAATGTTATAGAGATGGGATCTTAGTTCTGGGTCGAGAACATCCTCATCGGGAAGGCCTGGGGTGATATCAATATTGATGATGTTGGTGAGGTCATAGGCCTTGAGGGTCGCATCGATATTACCCTCCATATGAGCGCGTTCTGATTTGACTGGATTAGGTTGAACGATAAAGCGATCCAGTGACTGAGGAATAGTCTCGATCTGACGGAGCCCGATCGAACTGACAAACAGCAAAGAAAAAATAATGAGCGGCATCCGCCCCTTTCGCTGGTGGACAAACCAGAGCCCTGCGAGGGTGGTGCCGATGAGGCTGATGATGGAGAGCCAAATCAAGGGCAGGTAATAGCCGGTCTCGAGGAACCCTGGACCAAAGAATTGCGGTTCATGGTCTTCGGTGTACAGAAGATCATAGCGCTCCAAAAGAAATCCCCAGGCGATAATCAGGGTGTTGACCAGGACGAGACCGCTCAAATGAATCTTGGGACCCCGTGCCCATTCTTTTTTCTGGCCGACGATTAATCGATGCTCTATGAAATAGAGTGTGGCCATCGCACCTGTGATAATCATTGAGGCTATGAGCAATTCTTTTTGAATCAACTGAAACACCGGGAACGAAAAAAGGTAAAAGCTGATATCCCGGAAAAAGAAATAATCTTTGAGTCCTGCGTGGGGGCCAAAAATAAACAGAAGAGCGCTGTGCCAGTCCTTATAGAACGGCATCGCGATGCCTATGGCGAGGACCAGGGCTAATGGCCCATAGACCTTCATCGAGCCGGTTTGAAAAAGATGCAGAACCTTCTGGCGTCGATTAAATTCCCGCTGACTCATGGCCGCGAGCCACGCATGGTCGACCCCAAGATAGCTTGATGCGGCGAGGAAGTTCAGAAAGAACAGCAGAAAGAAGAAGAGGGTGATCGAGCCTGCAATAATGTAGCGATAAAGAAGCTTTAGCCAGAAAAACTGGGTATAGCCCAATTCGCTATGCCACCAGAAGCTGGTAATCAGATCGGTAAAGACGACGCCTGCCACAAGACCCAGTAAGCCAAGGCCTATGAGGGCCAATCCTAGAAGAGTGATCAATCGTTGCCAGCTTTTCATGCGTGCCTCGGGAGCTTATCGCTGTTGCGGGATGCTTTCTGGGTGCAAGGCCTTCGCCTAGCATCAGCTGCAATTGTAATGGAACTCAAGGTTCGCGTCGGATCTACTGCAATAAGGCTAAGGAATGGGCGTGATGTCCATCTTGTCATTCCCCTGCTCTGAGAGGTGTTTTTTTAACCCTCCCCTCGTTATAGTGGGGCTGCGTGATGGGGTGTTGCCAGCGGATACCTCGATTCAATAGGGGGATCAATGTGATGCGCTTGAAATCTGAAGGTCTGTGCTCGCTCTCTCTTGATGAAGTTAAGACGCTTTGTGAGATCGTCGATCAGCATGGCGGTGAGGGGACCTCGCTGCTTCAAGTGCTGATTGATGTTCAAATGCGTTTTCGCCATGTGCCGTCTTCGGTCATGACCGCGCTTGCCGGGATGCTCCATCTTCCAAGAACGCAGGTAGAGGCCGTTGTTGAGTTCTATAGTTTTCTGAGCGTCACCTCCCTAGGTCGATTTGATGTCCGATTCAGTGACTCGGTGACAGATCATCTTCTTGGCAGTCGCGATCTCGCAGCGCGCCTTTGTCAGCGTCTCGGCGTTAAGCTTGGAGAGACCCGCGCTGATGACGCGGTCAGTGTTCATCTGACTTCGTGCACGGGGCTTTCAGACCAAGGCCCTGCAGCTTTAGTGAATGGTCGAGTGTTGACCCGTCTCGATGGCGACCGCATCGTCCAGATGGCTGATTTCATTGATCAGGGGATCGATCTTGATGCTTGGCCGAAAAATTGGTTTAAGGTCGAGGATCACGTTCAACTCGCGGGTTTACTGCTCGAGGGGGAGTTGCCGATAGGCGCGTCCCTTGAGAGAGCGTTGACGCTTCATGCGGTCGATATTTTTTCTGAGATCGAGCGTTCTGGGCTTCGGGGGCGGGGCGGGGCCGGATTCAAAACTGCGGCCAAGTGGCGCTTTTGTTATGAGGGTGAAGAAGGTGCCGTCCCCGGTGACCCCAGCATCACTCGATATGTGGTCTGTAATGCTGATGAGGGGGAGCCTGGAACCTTCAAAGATCGGGTCCTTCTCAGCCGGAACGCGCAGGATGTTTTTGAAGGCATGACTGTTTGTGCGAGGGCCATTGGGGCTCAGCATGGTTTTATCTATCTTCGAGGCGAGTACCGCTATCTTCTCGATTCGTTACTGAAGGGCCTAAAGGTCCGCCGCTTGAGAGGGCTTCTTGGAAGAAATATCCTCGGCGTTGAAGGTTTTGACTTCGACATAACGATTCATCTTGGCGCAGGGGCCTACATCTGCGGGGAAGAATCGGCGCTGATTGAATCCCTTGAAGGGAAGCCGGGACATCCGAGAAATCGTCCTCCTTACCCGGTGACCCATGGTTACCTTGGACAGCCCACGGTGGTCAATAATGTCGAAACGTTTGCGGCTGCCGCAAGAATCATGGCCTTCGGGGCAGATTGGTTTTCAAGTGTAGGGACCCCCGAATCGAGTGGCACCAAAATTCTCAGTGTGTCGGGTGATTGTGCGCGACCTGGTATTTACGAGGTTCCTTTTGGAGCGCCGGTGAGCGATGTGCTCCGTCATTGTGGGGCCAATGACCCGATCGGTGTTCAAGTGGGTGAGCCATCAGGAACCTTTATTGGTCCTAATGAATTTGAGCGGATTTTGGGGTTTGAGGATCTTCCAACAGGTGGTTCGATGATGGTTTTCAGTCAGGCGCGGGATGTGGTGGCGATTGCCCGTAGCTTCACCCATTTTTTTGCCCACGAAAGTTGTGGGTTTTGTACCCCCTGTAGGGTTGGAACCTCTCTTCTTGGGCAATTGATTGACAAGATTGCTGAAGGCCATGGAACCCCCCAAGATCTTGTTGAAATGACCGAATTGGCGGCGATCGTCAAAAGCACAAGCCATTGTGGCCTTGGGCAAACGGCCGCTCATCCTTTGATGCAGACCCTCGAGCGATTTCCGGAGCGATACCAGGAACGCTTGAACACCCTTTTCTTTGAGCCGGGTTTTGATCTTGATGGGGCCCTTGAGGTTGCCCGTCAGATGACAGGGAGAGAGGATGCTCATGCGCATCTCACTCAGGTGGGATGAACGATGATGTTTTATTCACGCAGAGTCATGGCATGAATCAAAAGACGCTGACCATCGATGGGGTCGAACTTCCCTTTGAGTCTGGCCAGACGATCATGGAGGCCGCAACCGCTTCTGGGGTCTATATTCCTCACCTCTGTCACCATCCGGAATTTAAGCCTCACGGCAGCTGCAAGCTCTGCAGCGTCAAGGTGAATGGGCGTTTTGCTTCAGCCTGCACCCTGCCCGCGGCCGAAGGCCAAGAGGTCCTCAATGAAACCCCTGAATTAAAAGGGCTCCGAACACGCATCACGCAAATGTTGTTCGTTGAGGGCAATCATTTTTGCCCTGGCTGCGAAATATCAGGCCACTGTAAATTACAGGCAACGGCTTACAGCCTTGGAATGCTCGATTCTCACTTTCCTCATTTCTTTCCCGTGCGGCGGGTCGATGCATCGCATCCTGACATTATGCTGGACCTTGATCGCTGCATTTTGTGTGAGCTCTGCGTGAGGGCGAGCCGGGATATGGATGGGAAGTCGGTGTTTGGTATCGCTGGGAGAGGCATGAAGAGCCATCTGGTGGTCAATGCTGAAAGTGGTGCCTTAGTGGATACTTCGATCGATGTGTCGGACCGGGCGGTGAATGTCTGCCCTGTCGGGGCAATCCTGATCAAACATCAGGCCTATGAAAAGCCCATCGGGCAAAGGCGATATGATCATCATCCGATTCAGGCGATCCTTCTTGATGAGGATCAAGTTGGCGGATCGCATGACGAATAAGATCCGTGTTGCCACAGCCTCGCTAGCCGGTTGTTTTGGCTGTCATATGTCATTTCTCGATATCGATGAGCGGTTTTTTACCCTCTGTGAGCATGTGGTGTTTGACCGTAGCCCATTCACTGATATCAAGCACTGTGGTGAGCATGTCGAGGTCGGTTTGATTGAGGGAGGGCTTTGTAACGCCGAAAATGTTGCAACCCTTCGGGAATTTAGAAACCATGTCAAGATTTTGGTAGCGGTCGGAGCCTGCGCCATTAATGGTGGGATTCCCGCGATGAGGAACCATATCCCTTTAAAAGAATGTCTTGAAGAGTCTTACCTTGAGGCCATCGGCATTGATTCACCTCAAATCCCCAATGATCCCGAACTGCCACTCTTGCTGGATCGCGTCCGACCGATCCATGAAGTGGTTAAGGTGGATTATTTTCTTCCGGGATGTCCCCCTTCAGCGGAGGTCTTTTGGACCTTTTTGACAGATCTTATGGCGGGACGAGAGCCTCAGCTTCCTGAGACTCAGATTCATTTTGATTGATCCTTTGCTGGGAGGCTCTGGTATGCGTTTTGGGATTGATCTTGGCGGCACCAAGATAGAGTTAATTGCCCTTGATGATTCGGGCCTTGAGGTCTTTAGGGCGCGGATGGCAACGCCTCAAGGCGATTATGCGGCGACGCTCAATGGGATGATCCAATTGGTCCAGCAGGCGGAAGCGACACTGGGGATTTCTGGAACCCTCGGCATTGGGACCCCGGGTGCGGTGTCTAAACTCACCGGGTCAATCAAGAACTCTAATTCTATTTGCCTCAATGGGCGGCCCCTTCGGGAGGATCTTGAGGACCGTTTAAAGCGGCCGGTCAGGATGGCCAATGATGCCGATTGTTTTGCCCTTTCAGAGGCGGTTGATGGCGCCGGCAAAGGCTATGGCACTGTGTTCGGCGTCATCCTTGGGACCGGCGTTGGAGGTGGGATTGTGGTCGGGGGGCGACTCCTACAGGGACCCAATGCCATCGCCGGTGAGTGGGGTCATAATCCACTTCCTTGGATGAGCCTCGATGAGTATCCGGGTCCTCCTTGTTATTGCGGCAAAAAGGGCTGTATCGAGACGCTCCTTTCAGGGCCGGGTCTCTCCCTAGATCATCAAGCAAAGACGGGATTGGAGCTTAAAGCCCCGGCCATTCTCGAATCGGCTGAGAAGGGTGATCCTGGAGCTGAGGCGACCTTTTTGCGCTACGAGGATCGACTGGCGAGGGCCTTGGCCCATGTGATCAACCTGATTGATCCTGATGTGATCGTTCTCGGGGGTGGCCTTTCTAATTGTGACCGACTTTATACGGCCATTCCTGCCCGTTGGGGCCGCTACATCTTTTCTGACCAGGTGATCACCCCACTGTACCCCCCCGTCCATGGGGATTCGGGTGGGGTGAGGGGCGCTGCCTGGTTATGGAGCTCTTAAGGACGGGAGACTTAGGGAATCACCCTCCCAATCGTAATGTCGTAGCGGGCCCCTTGGGTGGGTGTCACCGGCTCGCTGAGACCTTCAAGATCCCCGGTCGCCGCCACCGGCCGCCCCGATTTTGAAATACGGGCGCCAATGAGGAGCCGCTCAAAGCTTGAGAGGTTCATTCCAGCCATCATCGACATGCTGTCATCCAGCTGAACCTCCATGGGAAGCTCCCTCACCGTTTTTCGAACTACGGCGAGTGGCATGGGAGGACCTTCAGCCGCTTTTGCAAAGATAAATACAGTGTCGTTAGGATCTGCTTTGGAGGCGACTTCTTTGGCTAATTGCACCCGAACCTTAATGGATTTTCCTTGGGGTTTCTGATCTTGGGAGGCGCTCATTACGGGCTTTGGATCCAGCTGCTGGATATAGCCATCAAGCTCGATCGCCTCGTCGCTACCCGGGGTGAATTCAGCCCTGAGCATTTTCCAGCTTTTGAGTGCGCCTTGATTGTCCCCCGATTGCGCGGACTCAAGACCCGAGAGCCAAAGTGCCAGCTTGTGTTTGGGATCTTTCTGAAGGATGTTTCGAACCATCTCGATGGGCCGTCCTTGCGGCCGTCCATCTTGAACTTCGGCCAATGATTCAGCGAGTGAGACTTGGATGTCAAGCTCTTCAGGGGCTAGCTTCATCGCCATTTCAAAGGCCTTGGCCGCTTCCTGGGGTCGCTGCGTGGTCTGAAGAGAACGGCCGAGGAGGATCCAGCCCTGAAGATCGTCGGGTTTTTCGGTGAGGCGACTCGCCAAGGCTTTAATGGCCTCGCGGGCGGATTCTTGGGCGGCCTGAGGGGGGTTCTCTAGAAGCTCTGGACGTCCCAAAGAGAGGTAGATCAATCCCCCGAGCACGGGGATTAAGATCAAGGCGGTTAGGAGTGTTCGCCGGCCCTGGGTGGAGTCTTTTTCAGACACAGCGGCTTCTGTTTGTTCGAGGTCATCGAGGAGGTTTCGTTCGGATTCATCCTTGAGGCGATCAAGGTCATCACCCAAGGCACCTTCACGGGCAAGATCGGCCTGTCTCTCTAGATGAAGGGCCCAGTTTAATTGACCACGTTCTTCAGAGAAGGTGCCCCCTTTCCCTTTCCATGCGGGAATGAAGAAGAGGTAGCCCAGAAGCAGTATCAGAAGGGCAATCAGCAAGAAGGTAATCATGGGGTGATGAGAGGTTCGTGGTGGGGTTTGATGATGGCGTGTCGGTCCCGTTAATAGCCGTCATCCAAATGTTTTTTTAGGCGCTCGAGCTTGTCTTGGTCAGCCTCGCTGATAGCTCTTAAGGTCTGGATTTTCCGCTGACCGGCGTAGCGCCAGCCAATCATGCCTGCAAAAAGAAGGATCAGTAACGGGCCGCCCCACAGCAGGAAGGTTATCGGTTTGACAGGCGGGCGGTAAAGCACAAAATCACCATAGCGATCGGTCAGGAAGCGAATGGCCTCTTCCTCGCTTTGTCCTGTCTCGATGATCTCATAGACCTCGTTGCGAAGGTCTCGGGCTAAGTCGGCATCAGAGTCCGCGAGTGATTGGTTTTGGCAAACCAGGCAGCGGAGTTCGCCGATCAGGCGGTCATAGCGCGCGGCCTTGTCAGGATCAGCAAACTCACGGATCTCGGTCGCGAAAAGGGGCGATGACCCTGCCAGCGTCAATAGTAAAAGAATAAGGGTCTTCATCAAGGTTCCTGGTTGAGGCGCATAACCAACGGCAGGATCTCCTTTTCAAGGGCTTTCGGGGTGACAGGTCCTGTATGTTTCATTCGAATAAGACCTTTTTTATCAATCACGAAGGTCTCTGGGACCCCATACACACCAAGGTCAATTCCCACGCGCCCGTCTTGATCGAAGCCACTCGCCTCATAGGGATTACCGAACGTTGAAAGCCAGTCTCTCGCGGCCGCTAACTGATCTTTGTAGTTGAGGCCAAGAATGGGTACCTCTCGGCGTTTAGCAAGATCCAAAAGGACCGGATGTTCCTGCCGGCAGGAGACACACCAGGAGGCCCAGACATTGAGCAGAACCACTCGGCCACGAAAGCTTTCAGGCGTGAGCGTCTTTGAAGGGTCCGAAACCTCTGGGAGATTAAATGTCGGGGTTGGTTTTCCAATCAAGGGTGAGGGTATGTTTCTCGGATCAAGAGAGAGGCCGATGGCGAGAAAGATGACCATCACCAGAAAAACACCGAGGGGGATCAGAAAGCGCATGGTTCTTAAGGTTATCGAGGTGGGTCAAAAGACGGGTCCTTGGCGGCCTTTGTATTCAGGCAGGCACCATTGGGTCCATTTTATGCCGTCGATAGCGACGGTCCAGCAATGCCAAGAAACCGCCCATCATCATGAAAAGACCGCCGAACCAGATCCAGCGAATAAAGGGCTTGTAATAAAGGCGCACGCTCCAAGCTCCCGCATCGAGGGGTTCACCGAGGGCCACATAGAGATCACGGGTCACTCCAGGGTCAATCGCGGCTTCAGTCATGGTGTTGCGTTGGACGTGGTAACTTCGTTTCTGGGGTTTCAGTTCGGTGATGAGCCGATCTTCTGAGCGAACTTCAAAGAGTCCTTCCTGAGCCTTAAAGTTGGGGCCATCGACGGTCTTGATCCCCTTAAAGATGAAATCGTAGGCTCCAATGGCCGCCGACTCTCCAGGAGCTAGGCGAACCACTTTTTCGACACTATGGCGATCAGAAAGAACCAGCCCGACCAGAAAGACCGCGATGCCACAGTGTGCGACGGTCATGCCATAAGCACTGAGGCTCTGGGATTGAAAACCTTCAAGAAGGCTGCTGCGAAGGCGCACTCGACTCCAGAGCGACAACAAGGTGCCCCCTATTAGCCAGAAGGCCATGCTAAGACCCGCGAGCACTTTGATCTCTTTTAGATCCCAAAAGAGTGCGGTAGTGATGATGCCAAGGGTCACCGCTACAGGCGCTAACCAGCGAATTTTCCCAAAGACCTTGGCTATCTTTGCTTCCCGCCATGAAAAAAGCGGCGCGATCCCGGCGAGTAAAACGACGGGGGCCATCAGCGGGGCAAAGACATTGCTGAAATAAGGGGGTCCGACCGAGATTTTTCCCCAGTTGAGGGCGTCTAGGACCAAGGGATAAAGGGTTCCTAGGAGGATACTGGCGGCGGCCGTAACCAAGAGAATGTTATTGATCAAGAGAAGATTTTCTCTTGAGATCAAGGCATAGTGCGAAGAGTCACGAATGGATGGCGCTCTGAGGGCATAAAGCAGGAGCGAGCTGCCGACGACCAGGGCCAGGAAGACGAGAATGAAAAGGCCTCGCGCGGGGTCTGAAGCAAAGGCGTGGACCGAGGTCAGCACGCCGGAGCGGACCAAGAAGGTACCCAGTAGGCTTAGAGAGAAGGCAAAGATTGCGAGGAGAACGGTCCAGGCCTTGAAGGCGCCTCGCTTTTCAGTCGCCGCCAGGGAATGCAGTAAAGCAGTCGCCACCAGCCAAGGCATGAATGAGGCGTTTTCAACTGGATCCCAAAACCACCAACCACCCCAGCCCAGTTCGTAATACGCCCACCAGGATCCAAGGACGATACCGAAGGTCAGAAAGATCCAGGCAACCAGCGTCCAAGGCCTTGACCACCTGGCCCAGGCTGAATCAAGGGTGCCACCTAAAAGAGCGGCAATCGCAAAACTGAAGGCAACGGAAAGCCCCACATAGCCCATGTAGAGCATCGGCGGATGGATCGTCATGCCGAAATCCTGTAGCAGCGGATTGAGATCGTTGCCATCGGGCGGCATCGGCACCAAGCGATCGAAAGGATTCGAGGTCAATAAGATGAATAACAAAATTCCCGTACTGATCAATCCCATCACCCCGAGGACGCGGGCCTGAAAAGGGAGAGTCAGGCTGCGACAGAACAAGGTGACTGCCACCGTCCAGACACTGAGGATCAGTGCCCAAAGCAGCATGGATCCCTCATGAGCCCCCCAGGTGGCGGCTATTCGGTAGTAGAGCGGAAGTTCGCTGTTGGAATGTGAGGCGACATAGAGAATGGAGAAATCATTCACAATGAAGCCCTGAACCAGGCAGCCAAAGGCCACGGCTAGAAAGAGAAATTGAGCTCTTCCTGCAGCGCGTCCGACCGTCATCCAGAGAGGGATGCCGCGGGCGGCGCCGAGGAGAGGGAAGGTGCCCTGAGTGATCGCAAAGAGGACTGCAAGGATCAGGGACCATTGGCCGATTTCCGCACTCATCGTTGGTAGTCCTTGTAAGTTGTTGGCATCTGGCCGGTCTTTTTGAGGGAGTCGGCCACCTCAGGGGGCATGTAGTTTTCATCGTGCTTAGCGAGAACTTCGCTGGCCTCAAACTGGCCATGAGCATTCATCCTGCCGATAGCGATGATGCCTTGACCTTCCCGAAAAAGATCCGGGAGGATGCCTGAAAAAGTAATTGGAACTGTCGCGGTGCCATCAGTGAGTGAAAATTGGACCAGAAGGCTATCAGGTTCCCGCCGGACCGTTCCTTGCACCACAAGCCCCCCTATTCTAAAGGGGTAACCGCTCGGTGCTTCCCCATGAGCCACTTGGGCGGGGGTAAAGAAATAAAGCAGATTTTTCTGGAAGGCCGACAGCGCAAAGTAAGCGGCGATGCTAACCCCAAGAATAATGAAGGCGACCACCAGCATGCGTCTTTGGCGCGGTGTCATACGCTTTTCTCCCTCGATTTCATCCATCGTTTGAGTTTGTGGGTCACAGTGGATTTTCTTTGAAGCGTCCAAACGAGGTTAGCGATCAAAAGAAGGGCCATCAGCCCAAACGAAGACCACACGTAAAGGGCGTAACCACCCATGCTAAAGAATTCTGACCAGTTCATTTGCGGCTAAGTCAACTTGAATCGGATAATTCCGTAAACTCTTCATTCTACCAGTGTCCCCGATAAGACACTGAAAATCTCGGTGGTCTTCGTGGGCTGCTGGGTTCCTATCAGCTGAGAGGTATCCCCTTGAACGAGACCGAATCCCAGATCGCGGCGCTCGGCGTCTATTTAGATCGAGACCTGACGCCCGTAGACACCTTCAGGGGTCCTCAGGCGATCTTTAGGGCCCAGCCAGGCGCCTACCTTGAATCTCTAAAGCAATTTGGGACGATCGACTGTGATCAGACCGAGCGGGCTGCGGCCCTCGCATTGGAGCGTCTGGGTTTTCCTGTGGTCCCTGGTTTGGAGGGCTCTTTTTCCCAGATCATTGTCTTTGCGACCAAGCATCGTGAAGAGGTGCTTCATCATCTGGCGCTGGCCACCCGGCTCCTCAGGCAGGGCGGTCGCCTTTTAGTGGTTGCAGCGAACGGTCTTGGAGCCCCCTCTCTCGAACGGCGTCTGATGGAGCTGTTGGGGCGCGCCGATGCCTTCAGTAAACATAAATGCCGAGTGCTGATCGCCATCAAAGAGGCGGCGCGCATCAATGAGTCTCTTAGAGCGCAATGGGAGGAGGCGGGTACCCTTCGAGAGGTCATCGGTGGGGCTTTTTTCAGCGCCCCTGGAATGTTCAGTTGGAAAGCCATTGATCCAGGTTCAAG
This sequence comes from Methylococcus sp., assembly GCA_040375885.1. GTDB lineage: Bacteria > Pseudomonadota > Gammaproteobacteria > Methylococcales > Methylococcaceae > UBA6136. Next base: position 819 of record JBEIRQ010000010.1, on the reverse strand, counting down.
GCTTCTGGCGGCCCATCTGCCATCGACGCTCAAAGGCCGTGGTGCCGATCTTGGGGCCGGATACGGCGTTTTAAGTCATGCGCTCTTAAGTCGCTGCCAAGGACTTGAGGCTTTGACGTTGATCGAATCTGAAGGGAAGGCGCTTGAGGCTGCGAGGATCAATCTTGAGTCCCAAAGCCATCCAGCGGCCCTCGATTTCATTTGGGCCGATGTGACGCAAGGGATTCCCCTTAAGGAGCTTGACTTTGTGGTCACTAATCCGCCGTTTCATGCCGGTAAGGGAGCGGTCCCTTCGTTGGGTCGCTGTTTTATTCGGGAAGCGTTTAGCGCCCTCAAAATAGGCGGGCGTTTATGGTTTGTCGCTAATCGCCATCTTCCCTATGAGGGGGAAATCGAGGGGAATGGACTGATTCAAACCGTCATTGAAGCGGATGGTTTCAAGGTCATTGAAGCGATCAAGGTCAAGGGTAAGTAACTGTTGCCTGTAATCTGCAATAACCTGATATAATCGCTAACTATGGAAAAGCGGTTAGTGAAGATTGGCGAAGCGGCGACACTCCTTGGAGTGTCCGTCATCACTCTCAGGAAGTGGGAGCAGACGGGCGAACTCCTGCCTGATCGCAAGACCAAGGGCGGAACCCGTTTCTATGATGCGGCAAAGCTCTTGGCTCTGGGTGATTCGGACTATCCGACCGTCTGTTATGCGCGGGTTTCAAGCCACGACCAGAAACCTGACCTTGAACGACAGAAGGAAATGCTCGAAACCTACTGCGCGGCCAAGGGTTGGCGCACCGAGGTCATCTCCGACCTTGGCTCTGG
>JBEIRQ010000188.1:0-3764 GCA_040375885.1 Methylococcus sp. | reverse complement strand
TGGCCCGCTTGAATGATACCTCAGCGATCGATTTTGTACTGTGCTCCGTGAAGCTTTGCTCTCATCATTTTGGGGGGCGCTTTTTTTCGAGATATTCTAGCGTATCCAGGTATCCACCGCGAGTCCAAGGCCGATCACTAAGCCCACCCACTGATTATTAAGAAAGGCCTTGAAACAGGCTTTTGGGTGACGATCCTTGATCAAGAACTGCTGATGGCCAAAGAGAAAAATGGCTCCAGCCAGTCCCTCCGCATAGCTCATTCCAAGTCCCGCTTCTTTCCCCACCAAGGCCAAGATCAAGATCATCGTCGCCTGAAGGAGGCCGATGATGGCCCGATCGTGGCGACCAAACAGGATGGCGGTGGATTTGACGCCGATCTTAAGATCATCCTCTCGATCCACCATGGCGTACATCGTGTCGTAGATCAAAGCCCAAAGGACGGTGGCAAGAAAGAGCACCCAGGCGATCAGAGGGAGATGCCCTGTTTGGGCGGCGAAGCTCATCGGAACCGCCCAGCCAAATGCGATACCGAGGTGGGCCTGAGGAAGATGGGTGTAGCGCTTCGTAAAGGGGTAACTTGCGGCCAGGAAGGCACCGGGGACGGCAAGGGCTATCGTTAAAAGATTGAGTTGGCAGACGAGGATTAGCGCCACGAGGCAGAGGCCGACAAAAAGGATCAAGGCTTCCTTTGGCGCGACTTCGCCCGCAGGGATGGGGCGTTGCCGGGTGCGCTCAACATGAGGATCAAAATCACGATCGGCATAGTCATTGATGACGCAGCCTGCGGCCCGCATCAGGAGGGTCCCAAGGATAATCGCTAAAACGATGAAGGGATCTGGGTGTCCATGACCCGCGATCAACAGTGCCCAAAGGGAAGGCCAAAGAAGGAGGAGGATGCCAATTGGTTTGTCAAACCGCATCAAGCGCCAATAGGCATTCAGCTTTTTCATGATGAAGATCTGTCTTGATCAAGGAGTGATGGCAGAAAGAATTCGGCCACCAGAAGGGGGTGCCCTTCACCCAGTTGGTAAAGGGAGCGCCGGCCCCAAAGGGGTTCTGGATTTTGGGGGTCCATACCGGGTGCACGGGCCCGAATACTCTGAGGCTTAAGACAACACATTTCCAAGCTCTCTCGGGTGAGACGGGGGTCCTTGAAGAGGATATGCCCTAAAGGTTGGTTGCCAAGATGACCTAGGCGCCGATCGGCATCGATGAGGGTCGATTGAGGAATAAGGCTTCGTGCCAAGACCAGAGGCTGATCGTTCCCTTGAAGGGCGACCTCCCTAATGATCGCCCGCTGGGTTCGGGCCAATCCTAATGCGCGGCGTTCCTCGGCATAGCCTGACCCTAAGTATTGCTGGAGGACCACCACCCTAAATCCTTGACCCACCCTTTGAATCAGACGCTCTGTGAGCGAACCTGATTCCTCGACCCAAGAAGCGATGATCTTCTCGCTCTCTGATCGAGGACGGCCCCTAAAAAGGGTCTGACGCCACCTGGGTGAATGATTCAAAAAGCGGCTGGCCGGAGGCACGAATCGTCCTTAAAAATGGAAGCATTCTAGCAAATAGCAAAAGAGGGCTCTTCCCCCAATGCGCCTGAGGATGAAGCCTGAGGTGACGCCGATGCTAGAATTAAACGCTGACTATAAGATGGGCCAGAGGGAGAGGATCGATGCTATTCAAGAACGGACGCGAAAGCCAGAACGTTGAAGATCGGAGGAGTCAGGGGGGGCGGGGTGGTCTCCTTGGAGGAGGAAGAAGCCTTGGGGTTGGGACCTTATTATTGATCCTCGCCGGGGCCTATTTTGGACTCGATCCCCGCCTGATTCTGGCCGTTCTTGAACCCACAGGAGCGCCTACCAGTGAGATGAGGCGGGAGGCTCCAAGGCCCCCAGCGAACGATCAGGAGGCCCATTTTGTATCTTTGGTCCTCCAAGATACCGAAGTCACATTCGGTGATCTCTTTCAGCGTCATGGACTTCGTTATCAAGACCCAAAGCTGGTCCTTTTCAGCGGTGCGACCCCAACGGCTTGCGGTATGGGGCAATCCGCCATGGGCCCTTTTTATTGCCCGCCTGATCAAAGGGTTTATATCGATCTTCGCTTTTATGATGACCTTAAAAAACGATTCGGGGCTCCCGGGGATTTTGCCCAAGCTTACGTAGTCGCCCATGAGGTGGGCCATCATGTCCAGAACCTCCTCGGTATCCAAGATAAGGTCCAAGGGATGAAGGCCCGTTTGAGGCCCCTCGAAGCGAATCAACTGTCTGTCAGGATGGAACTACAGGCAGATTGCTTTGCAGGCGTTTGGGCCCACAATGCCCAAAAGGCGCGCGAGGTTCTTGAAGCAGGTGATGTGGAAGAGGGACTACGAGCGGCCAGTGCCATCGGTGATGATCGTTTGCAACGCCAATCTCAAGGTGTTGTCGTCCCTGAAAGTTTTACGCATGGAACCTCTGCCCAACGGGTGGCCTGGTTCAAAAACGGTCTCACCCAGGGCACGTTAGAGGCTTGTGACACCTTTGCGGCTGACCAGCTTTAAGAGGTGATGATCTGCCTGTGGGTATTGTAAAAGAAGACCTCGGAGCAACCATCCCATGAGCGCTATCATGATTCGACCTACCACTCTCAAGATTGACCCCGATACCAGGAAGCGGGAGCAACGCCTTGCTGACGTTCGCCAGCGCAGTGCGCATTGGCTGATGTTGGAAGCCTTCCGTCAGGACGGAATCAAAGCGTGGAATGAATATCAGGCGACAGGCCTTCACCTCACGATGGAGGAGGCCGATGCCTGGCTCTCTAAGCTTGAATCTGGGATCGACGAGGAACCGCCCGGATGCCACGTTTAATTTGGTCCTCTCAGGCGTTGATCGATGTTCAGCGCCTCCGGTTATATTGCGTTGTACCGCTTTGACGTAGAAACGGCGGTAACCTTTGCGGTTCATCACCAAATCAGAGATTCATAGAGAAAGGATGTCGAGTACCGGATGCATATCTCGGCCATCAATCGCATGATCGGCACGTTCCCTGACGATGGGCTTTGCATCGAAAGCTATGGATATGCCTGCAACGGCCATCATCTGAAGGTCATTGGCGCCATCGCCGATGGCGACGGTTTGGGTCATGGGCGTGTTCGTTTCTTTAGCCCATGCCATCAAGGTTTGAGCTTTGGCTTCAGCATCCACGATCTCCCCCTGAAGGTTTCCTGTGAGTTCACCCTTTATGATCTCCAGTCGGTTAGCCTTCCAAAAATCAAGCTGAAGGGCTTCTGCAAGGGGATCTAGAATCTCGTGAAAGCCTCCAGAGACGACCCCAATATAGCCCTCTGCCCCCTTAACGCGGGCAATGAGTTCTTGAACGCCGAAGGTCACCGTGATCTCTTTTTGAACCTCTTCAAAGACCGACACCTGAAGCCCTTTCAAGGTCATTACGCGCTGACGAAGGCTTTCTGCAAAATCCATCTCCCCCCGCATGGCCCGATCGGTGATGGCGGCGACCTCTAAAAGCGAGCCGGCCTTGGCGGCAAGAAGCTCTATCACCTCATTTTCAATCAGGGTGGAGTCGACATCGAGGACGACCAGATAGGGCTTTCGTTCTAATTCCATGGATTTGGGAGGGCTGGGCGTTCGGGGAGGTCAGATACCCGCCCCGTGGATGAAAAGTTCCTGGCGAACCTGGGCTTGGCTGATGTTGCTATCGGGGGGAACGCTCCTTGTGAGCCAGACGTTGCCGCCTATCGTTGATCCTTTGCCGATGGTGAT
>JBEIRQ010000400.1:0-1668 GCA_040375885.1 Methylococcus sp. | reverse complement strand
TCTTGATGAGATCAATCACGGGGTTTTTCTCCGTGGTTTCGACGATCGGAAAGGGAACCCCAACGACGAAGGCCTGAGGCTCCCAGGCATCGACCAGTCGGCCAATGCCGCTCCAAAGGGCCTCAGGGGTATGGGACCTGATGGTCTCAAGGCCCCGAGCGGTCCCGGTGATTCGCTGCCCAACCGCCACGCCGGTCTTTTTTTTCGCCGAAGTCAAAACCGAGAAAGGTGGCATGGGCCATATCCCCTCTTGATATGGCTTCAACCATGACCCGCCTGCATCGTTAAAAGACCGATATCGATGCCCAACTGCTCCGCTGCGGCGCGCCACCTTGAAGCCGCTGGCCGATTAAAAATAATCGACTGCTCAGCTTCTGTATTGAGCCAGGAATTTTGGCCAATCTCCGCCTCCAGTTGGCCCTTACCCCAACCGGCATAACCTAAGGCCAAGAGCATGTGAGAGGGGCCTTCACCCAGACTTAAGGCTTCAAGAATATCTCTTGAGGTCGTTAAGGCCAAGGTCTCTGAAATCCTCAAGGTTGAATTCCAATCGCGCCCCGTTTCATGAAGGACGAAGCCTCGCTCCGGCTGTACCGGCCCTCCAAAATAAACCGGCATCTGACCACATGCTTCATTACTGGAGGTGATCCCCATCTGTTCAAGCACATCACCCACCGTGAGATCGGAGGGGCGATTGATGATGATCCCAAGAGCCCCTTCCTCATTATGCTGGCAGAGATAGGTGACGGTTTTTGCAAAAAAAGGATCCTCAAGCCCCGGCATCGCGATCAGGAACTGGTTGGTGAGGTTAGCGGGTAGTTCAATCATGGGTCATAGTATCGGTTCTGAAACCCCGGCCGCGCAAGCACCCTTCTCGCCATGGCTAAAGAGACCCCATGCCGTCACTCAGCACCTCGGGTTTCAAGGTGATCCTGGCCATCAAAGCGCCAGGTCCTCGTAATCACCAAGATATCCACCTCGCTCAGGATATCAGGCGGAAGTGGCGCAAAAGGGGCGGCCAGTTTGACAATCTCCCGCGCGGCCTGATCAAGCACCTCATGACCTGAAGAGGTCTGAACCTTAGCTGAATAAAGGCTGCCATCAGGACGAATCCCAACCGCCATCACCAGAACCCCTGCAAGCTTCTCTTTGCGAGCAGCCTCTGGGAAATTAAGGTTCCCAATGCGCTCAACCTTTTCATGCCAAGCCGCCTCATAGGCCTCAACAACGGCGCGATGCTCCTTGACCTTGGAGGTGTAGACGATTTTTTTCTGGCTCAAGTCCCGGGTCTTCTCACGCGTGATCCCCGCCGTCACCTCGGCGATCTGCTGGCTCAAAAGCCCTCTCGAAAGAACGGGGCGCTTTACTTCACTTTGGGATTCGATGGGTTTAAGAGGCGATGGAGGATCTTTTAAAGGGGGCCTTGGAGCTTCCTTTAAAACGTTATTATCTTCCACCCTTTTGGTGGGAGACAGCACCTTCTGTTTAGGTGATGAAGGAAGGGTTTTCGGGGCCGAATTTTGGGCCAAAGGCTTAGGCGCTGGGATTAATTCAAGGGTGATGTCTTGACGCCTCAGAAGGGGTGTTTCCCTTTTGAAATCGACGCTCCAAAGGATGACCACATGAAGCCCTAAGGCGATCAGGAGCGCTATAAAAAAAGGGGGCCTT
>JBEIRQ010000191.1:0-3743 GCA_040375885.1 Methylococcus sp. | reverse complement strand
CTGAAATCGATGGCCGCCTCGATCAATAGACGGAGCTCGATCAGAGTTTCTACCAGCGCATGGATCTTTTCTGAAAAGACGCCTTTGAGCGATCTTTGAGCGGCCCTTGCGGCAGCAGCCGTCGCGCTGTCGATCAGATCAGCGATGGCCTCCGCTTGGGCAAGGTCCATTTTGCGGTTTAGAAACGCACGCTCACTGAATTCCCCCGGACGAGCTAGCCTGCAATTCAGCTGAATCAATCGCTCCAGAAGGAGATCGAGTACCACCGGACTGCCGTGGGCATGAAGCTCAAGAACATGTTCGCCGGTAAACGAATGAGGTGCAGGAAAATAAAGCGCGAGACCTTGATCGATGGCTTGGCCATGATGATCCAGAAATCCTCCAAACGAGGCATGGCGGGGCTCTGGTCTTTTTCCGAGAAGTGGCCCGAGAAGGCTTGGAACGGCGTCCCCAGAAATGCGGATCACACCAACGCCACCGCGACCCCTTGGTGTCGCGATAGCTGCGATGGTATCGCCGGAGGCATGAATCATCGTGAATGATAGGATCGACCGGCTCCTTTTGGGGGCCGGTCAACGCCCATTAGGCTTTGGTGGTGGCTCCTTCACCAATGGTCTTGTTGATGTACCACTGCTGGAGGATCGACAACAAGTTGTTGACCACCCAATAGAGGACCAGACCCGAGGGGAAAAAGGCAAAGAACCCGGTGAACATGACGGGGAAGAACTGCATGATTTTCGCTTGCAGTGGGTCCGATGGTGGCGGGCTCAGTCGTTGTTGGATGAACATCGAGACCCCCATCAAGAGGGGCAGGATGAAATAGGGGTCTTTCGAGGAGAGATCCGTCAGCCAGCCGATAAAGGGTGCCTGGCGCATCTCGACGGTTTCAATCAGCACCCAGTAGAGTGAGATAAACACGGGGATCTGAACCAGGATCGGAAGGCAGCCCCCTAGGGGATTGACCTTTTCCTTCCGGTACATCTCCATCATGGCTTGATTCAGTTTTTGCTTATCCGGACCGAAGCGCTCCTTGAGCTCGGCCAGCTTCGGCTGCATCTTCCGCATATTGGCCATGGAGCGGTAACTCGCGGCGGACAGGCGGAAAAAGAGCGCTTTCAAGGTGACGGTCACTAGAATGATCGCCCAGCCCCAGTTATCGAAAATCTTGTGGAATTGTTCGAGGAGCCAGAAGATGGGTTTGGCGATCAGCGTGAGGGCCCCGTAATCGACGGTCAGGTCTAGTCCTGGGGCTGTCGTTTCAAGGACCCGCTGCAATTTAGGGCCTGCGAAAAGCTGGGCTGTGAAAGACTGACTGGATCCTGAAGGAATCTCCGTCGACGGACCGTAGGCGCCGATCACAAAATGATTGTCCGCCAAGGCTTTGGTGTAGAACCCGGTTTCCTCACCGACCTTCGGTATCCACGCTGCAGCGAAATAATGTTGAATCATGGCGATCCAGCCGTCTTTGCCAGATTTATCGAGGTTTTCCCCGGCCATATCCTTGAAGCTGATCTTCTTGTATTTCTCTTCAGGCGTGTAAAGAACCGCGCCGGTATAGGTTCTTACAAACTGATCCTTGTTCTTATCGCCAGGATCCTTGCGTTGGAGCTGGAGGTACTGCCGCCCAGTCCATGGCTTACCGCTTTGATTGTTGACCGTCTGTTCGAGCACGATGTCATAGCTGCCGCGCGTCAACACATAGGTCTTTGTGACCGTCACGCCCTGGCCATTGGTCCAGCTCAGTGGGATACGAAGTACATTCTCTCCCTGAGCGAGAGTGAAAGCAGTGGCGGGTACCTGCCAGGCCGAGTGATGTGTTGGGGCTTCGTTCTCGGCCCCGATAAATCCATTTTGGGAGATAAAGACCAGGTCTTGATCGGTGAACAGCCTCACGGGCTGGTCTGGGTTTTCCTTCGCTTCTGGATACTGAAGGAGTTCGAGAACACGGATATCGCCACCCTCACTATCAAGCTCCATGCGCACCACGTCGGTGGTGACCTCTATACGTTGTCGGCTGACGAGCTCTGGGGCCTGGGGGCTGTTGGATGCAACGCTTTCGGAGCTGGCTCCTCGAGTGACCGGCAGGTCCGGACTATCTTGCCTTGCTTCTGGGGTGGCGCTAGTGGTGATTTGTGGCTTGGGCCCGTAATCCATCTGCCATTGCTGGTACAGCATGACACTCAGGAAGAAGAAGAACACAATCAGTACGAACCTTGCATTATCCATTGGTTATTTCCGGTTTCTTATTGGGCACAGGGTCAAATCCGCCATCGTGCCATGGATGGCATTTGGAGAGCCGCCTCACGGTCAGCCCCGTTCCACGAAGGGCGCCAAACCGCTCGACTGCCGTTAGAGCATAAACCGAGCAAGTCGGTTCAAATCGGCAATGTTGACCCACCCAGGGACTGATTAGGTAGCGGTAGATTCGGATGAGGGCGATGAGAATGGTTTGCATTGCCTCAGCAGATGGGCCCAGTGCTTACGGAGCGAAAGCGCGAGTGTTTCATAGTCTGCCGTTAATGCGCCACCGCGTGCCATGACAACAATATCAAGCCCTGTAAGCGCTGTCTGATGGTGTCTGAAGGCCTCTCTGGCCAGACGCTTGATTCGATTCCGGTCCGTCGCATGGCGAATGCTGCGCTTGGAGATGGCGAGCCCTAGGCGCGGCACCTCAAGACCGTTGCTTCTCGCAAGAATCGTCAGATAAGCGTCAGAGGACTTGGCCGCGTCGGCAAAAACCCCCTTGAAAGCCGCCGCCGTTAAAAGGCGGTGCGAGCGGGGGAACCCAAAGCGCGGGACCGGCAAATCGTCAGACGGCGAGCCGCTTCCGACCCTTTGCCCGACGTGCGTTGATGACCAGACGACCGCCACGGGTCTTCATGCGAGCGCGAAAGCCGTGTGTGCGAACACGTTTAATCTTGCTGGGCTGGTAAGTTCTTTTCATGGTGGATGCCTTGCAAAACGAAGATACAAAAGAGGCGGAATGCTATAGCACGCAGGGTTTGTATGTCAAATGTCGGGTCATCCCTAGGATGGGTTATAGTAGTGTGGCCGCCATCAAAGCCCTTGCGATGACCCTTAGACCCACCATCTTTAAGCCGAGATCCTAGTCTGTCCCCATGAGCATTATATGGTCTGAATGCCTGAATCGCCTGGAGGGTGAACTGCCTCCCCAGCAGTTCAATACGTGGATTCGGCCCTTGCAGCCGCTTGAGGAAGGCGCGGTCCTGAAGCTTTTAGCCCCCAACAAGTTTGTTTTGGACTGGATACGCCAGCATTTTTTGGGCCGTATCGAAGAAGTCCTGGCCGCTCAAAATGATACTGCGCCCATTGTTATGCTCGAAATAGGCAGTCGTCCGGGTGAACATGAGCTACCCAAGTCGCCGCCGCCATCGACTCGCGCCTCGCCGGGACGAAAGGTTTTTCCAAGCAACCTCAACCCGAGTTTCAATTTCGATAACTTTGTTGAGGGGAAATCCAATCAGCTGGCCAAGGCGGCCTCCATGCGGGTGGCTCAGGATGTGGGTCGGGCTTACAATCCCCTGTTCATTTATGGTGGGGTGGGGCTTGGGAAAACGCATCTGATGCATGCGATTGGTAATGAGATTTTAAAGGCTAATCCCGGCGCTAATATTATTTATCTGCATTCTGAGCGATTCGTATCGGATATGGTAAAGGCGCTCCAGCACAAAGCCATCAACGCCTTCAAAGAATTTTATCGGACCGTCGATGCCCTGTTGATT
>JBEIRQ010000112.1:0-5797 GCA_040375885.1 Methylococcus sp. | reverse complement strand
GGCCCCTGCGCATGAATCCTGCCAAGGGTTGCGACCTGCAAGGAGTCCATATGATCCACCCATTCGGGATGTTGCACCAAAAGGGCAAAAAAAGTTCGGAAAGCGGACGGCTGCCCTAGCCCTTTGTTTGCCCTCGATGCGCGAGACGGTCCACTTGGAACTGAATCATTATGATGAGCCGCCCCTACCCCTGTCTCCGCCCTGAGCCGTTCCTCAAGGAGCTCCCGGAAGATACCTGGCGCCATTCTCTCGATCAAGGGCCTCACTTTTCCTGCAAGCGTCGCTCGGCCCTCAATGGAGCGAAGATCTAACCCCAGCGAGAGGTGCTGGAAGAAATAATCAGAAAAAGGCATCGCGGCATCAACCCGGCCCATGAAAACCTCAAGACCCTCTTCCCGAATCAGTGAATCAGGATCGTGCCCCTCCGGCAGCATGAGAAACCTGATCTGGCGACCTTCCCGGACATGACCCACACTCGATTCCAAGGCTTTCCAAGCGGCCCTCTGGCCCGCCCCATCCCCATCAAAACAGAAGACGATATGGGGCGTATATCGAAATAAGAGAGCGACCTGCTCGGGTGATGTTGCCGTACCAAGCGTTGCCACCGCATTCAAAAGACCATGCTGGCCGAGTCCAATAACATCCATGTAGCCTTCGACCACGAGAATGAAATCAGGCTTCCTGACCGCCTCCAGCAACTCGTAAAGGCCATAGACTTCACGATGCTTGTGAAAAATCGGAGTCTCAGGAGAATTAAGATACTTGGGTTGGCCATCGCCGATCACTCGCCCCCCAAAACCCACAATGCGTCCTCTGCGGTCTCGAATCGGAAACATGATCCGATCACGAAACCAGGCATGCAGGCGGCCTGGCTCCTTTTCGCCGATAAGCCCAGAGCCCTTGAGAAGGGCCTTCGGCCAATCCGAGGGCAGATTGAGATTCCCTGGTGGAGCAAATCCTAAGCGGTAACGAAGGGCCACCTCTCCGGTAATGCCCCGCTGCTTCAAATAGTCGACCGCAATGGCTGCGGCCGGGTGCGACTTCAACTGCCGCTGATAAAGCGTCGCCGCTTTTTCGTTCATGTCATAGAGGGGGGCCAGTGATTTGGCGGGATCGTTTGAAGCGGGCTCACCCGATAACTCTCGTGGCACCGGAAGGTTAAGGCTCGCCGCAAGTGCCTCAATAGCCTCAGGAAAAGACAACCGCTCAAACTCCATCAAAAAACTGATCGCCGTGCCGCGTGCACCGCAACCAAAACAGTAATAGAACTGCTTTTGCTGGCTGACTGAGAAGCTGGGGGTTTTTTCGTTATGGAAAGGGCAGCGAGCCGTGTAATTGGTCCCGGACCGCTTCAGCGGAACACGGGCATCAATTAGTTCGACCAGATCCGTTCTGGCCAGCACTTCCTGGATGAAGTGTTCGGGAATCTTACCGGCCATGTCCCATCCCTTGAGGTTCGGAAGAACGAGACCGACCGCAGCGAACGCCACGGCCTTTTCTTTTCATCACCCTCTTGCTTAATGACAAGAGAGGGTTAGGAGGATGACGTTATCCTTGAAGACGCGAAAACCATTAAACGCCAAGGAGGGCCTTAACCCGGCCGCTCACGAGCGTCATGTCAGCACGGCCCTGCATAGGCCCCTTAAGGACAGCCATGACCTTACCCATGCCACTCACCCCTTCAGCCCCCGTCTCAGCAATAGCGGACTCGACCATCGCTGTAATCTCTTCATCACTCAGCGCCTTAGGCAGGTAATCCTGGATAACCAGCAACTCCGCCTTTTCTATCGCCGACAGATCATCACGGCCAGCCGAATCGAATTGCACAATGGATTCGCGTCGCTGCTTGACCATGCGGTCGAGGACCGCAATGATCTGGTCATCTTCGAGCTCTATACGCTCATCGACTTCCCGCTGCTTCACCGAAGCCATCATAAGTCGAATCACTCCAAGTCGATCCTTTTCGCCGGCCTTCATGGCCGACTTCATATCGCTTTGCAGGCGGGCTTTCAGCTCGCTCACGCCGATCAACGCTCAGTCTGAGGACGACCCTTCCGGAGATTCTGAAGCGCAAAGCGCTCGCGGGACAGCTTCTTCAAATGCCGCTTGACCGCCGCAGCCGCCTTACGCTTACGCTCTTCAGTCGGCTTTTCGTAGAATTCACGGCGACGAACCTCTGACAGAGTGCCCGCCTTTTCACAGGCGCGCTTGAAACGGCGAATGGCAATTTCAAAGGGTTCGTTTTCTCTAATTTTAATTGAGGGCATGTAAGCTTTCCGAGTTTCCCAAGCAATTCAATGCGTTATAAAGCCGGGCGGACCCGGACCGAATAAAAGCCCATAATTATACCCACTTAACGACAGAAGGCAAAAGTACTCGTGATCGTACTCGGCATAGAAACCTCTTGCGACGAAACTGGCATCGCCCTTTTTGACAGCCACAAAGGCTTGCTGGCACACCAAATCCACAGTCAAATCGATCTCCACGCCGATTATGGCGGAGTTGTTCCGGAGCTGGCCTCAAGAGACCATATCCAACGACTGACCCCCTTAACCCAGTCCGTACTGAAGGCATCGCACCTTGCTCTGAGCGATCTTTCGGGGATCGCCTACACCCAGGGGCCTGGCCTCATGGGGGCTTTAATGGCGGGCGCCTCCTTTGCCATGAGCCTCGCCTTCAGCCTCAAGATACCCGCTATCGGCATCCACCACATGGAGGGTCATCTGATGGCCCCTTTGCTTGAAGAGAACCCACCGGACCTCCCTTTTCTCGCACTCTTAGTCTCAGGGGGCCACACTCAGCTGGTTTACGTTTATGAGATGGGGCATTACGAGATTCTCGGAGAATCGATTGATGACGCTGCCGGTGAGGCCTTCGACAAGACCGCCAAAATGCTCGGTCTTGGCTATCCCGGCGGCCCTGAAATCGCCCGATTGGCCCAAGAAGGAGATGCCAACCGCTTCCGCTTTCCAAGGCCTATGACCGATCGTCCAGGGCTTGATTTCAGTTTTAGTGGCCTCAAGACACACACCCTGACCACCTACGAGTCAACAGGGAAGACACCCAAGGACCGACACGATGTCGCTGCAGGCTTTCAACAAGCCGTCGTCGATACCCTAATCATCAAAACCCGAAGGGCGCTAGAGGTAACCGGGCTAAAACGCTTGGTCGTTGCCGGCGGGGTTAGCGCCAATCACCTGATGAGAGAAAAGCTCCGCCTCATGACCCAGAAGGTTGGCTGTGATGTGTTCTTTCCCCGCCTTGAATTCTGTGGCGACAATGGAGCCATGATTGCCTTCACGGGCCTCAGGCGACTTGAGGCTGGGGAAAGGAATAATCTGGAGTTCAACGTTCGTCCGCGGTGGCCCCTTTCAGAACTCAAAGCCCTCTCAACCCCCTGAGGGCTCTGAGGGCTCTGATCTCTTTTTCGAACCGATTCGACTTTCCTGCCCTTTGAGAAGCCGCTCAATATTGCCGCGGTGACGCGAAATGAGTAAAAGCGCCATAGCGAGAGCTGCGCCAGCCAAGACCTCGGAATGAAGAATCAACCAGAGATAAAGGGGCGATAGAGCTGCCGCCATGAGGGCTGCCAAGGATGAAATTCGAAAGAGAAATGCCATCAATAGCCAGGTCGCCAAAACGGCAAGCCCCACCCAGATTGAGAATCCACTCAATACACCCAGCGCCGTAGCCACCCCTTTCCCGCCTCTGAATCCGAAAAAAATAGGAAAGAGATGCCCAAGGAAAGCGGCAAGACCCACCGCTGCTAACATCTCAAGAGGAACCTCGAGATGTCGAGCGATCAGCACCGGAATGAGCCCCTTGAGCGCGTCTCCGATCAAGGTGATTGCCGCCGCTTTTTTTCCGCCAAGACGAAGGACATTGGTTGCCCCAGGGTTCTTGGAGCCTTCCTGTCGTGGGTCCGGCAAGCCAAACAGCTTACTCACGATCACGGCCGTTGAGAGAGAGCCCATGAGATAGGCTAAAGGGATCAGGGACCAAAGAAAGCTCGACATGGAAGAGTCCAGAGTTGTCAGAAGGAATCAGGATATGTTACCAAGACCTTTGAAACCTCACAGTAAAGAAAGCGTCATGGATATCATTTTTCTAAAAGGACTGAGCATCGAGACAGTTATCGGCATCTACGATTGGGAACGAAACATTCGTCAAACCGTCTTGATTGATCTTGAGATGGGCACCGACATTCGTAAGGCAGCAGCCACCGATGATATTGTTCACACTCTCGACTATAAGGCGGTCTCGAAACGAATCATCACCTTCGTTGAAGACAGTAACTTTTTTCTGGTCGAGACGCTTGCCGAACGAATAACCGGCATTTTGATGGATGAATTTAACGTGCCCTGGGTTCGACTAACGCTCAACAAAAAGGGCGCCATCAGCGGCGCCAGCGACGTCGGCATTCAGATTGAACGCGGCTCTAAAAATGCGGATGCCTGAAATTTTCCTGAGCATCGGGAGCAACATCGCTCCCGAAACCCATATCCCCAGCGCCCTTAAGGACCTGATGAGCACCTTCGGAACCCTCAAGCTATCGAGCTATTTTAGAACGGCTGCGATCGGTTTTGAGGGGCCGGCCTTTATCAATCTGGTCGCCTGCTTCAAATCCGAACGCCCGCCCCTCGAGATCGCAAAGATACTGAGGAACATCGAGGTAAAGCATGGGCGAACTCGCCACAGCCAGAAGTTTTCTTCAAGAACACTGGATGTCGATCTGATCCTTTATGGCGACACCATCCTGAAGAGCAAAGAACTGGAATTACCCAGACCAGAGATTGAGCGTTACGCTTTTGTCCTTGAACCCCTGGCCGAGATAGCGCCCGATGGCCGGCATCCCATTTTAGGAAAAACCTACAAGGATCTTTGGGCTCATTTTGATAAAGAAGGCCTCCAACAAAGCCGACTTGAAGGCGATTTGAGCCACTAAAGTCAGATAAAAAGACTTCTGCCGCCATCGATCGATAGCGTTTGACCAGTCACATATGGCGCATCCTCCAGAAAAAAGCGGACGGCCCGTGCAATGTCGAGGGGGCTTCCCGAACGACCCAGAGGAATGTGGTCAAGGATTTTTTTCCGTGCCTCGGGATCTGGATTCTCAATCGGCCACAACACGGCCCCAGGAGAGACTGCATTGACCCGAACCGAAGGAGCCAATTCGATTGCAAGTGCGCTGGTCATGGCGATCAAGCCCGCCTTGGCCATGCAATAGACCGGATAGTTCTTCAGGGGGCGGGTAGCGTAAATGTCGCCGAGATTAACGATGGATCCCTGAAACGCTGCGAGATAAGGAGATGCTGCCTGCGAAAGAAAAAAGGGCGCCTTGAGATTGCTGCCCATAAGCTCTTCCCAAACTGGAAGCGTCACAGTGCCGACCGGCGAGGGATAAAAGGCTGATGCATTATTAATGAGCGCATCGAGTCGTCCCCAAACCGCAACCGCCTCTGGAAGCCAACTAACCATGGTTTCAACATCGAGGAGGTCTGCCTCGACCAAGTGAACGGAACGAGACCGTAAAGCGTTCAGACGGTCCGCCAGCGCTTCCGCATCGTCCCGGGATCGATGGAAATGCAATAGGATATTGTAGCCACAGCCATGCAGCACTTCCGCGATCTCAGCCCCCACTCTTCGGGCGGCTCCTGTAATGAGGGCCACTTTGGCATTGGATGAAAGATTCATAGGGAGACTTCAACCGAAGAGGGACTATTGATCGCTTGAAATTGAGAAAACCACTGGCCGGCTCCATTAGAACTCGCCGGATCGTAATACAGCGTCACCAGCT
>JBEIRQ010000250.1:0-3105 GCA_040375885.1 Methylococcus sp. | reverse complement strand
GCGCGGCTAAGAAAATTCAGAGGAAAGCTGCCCAACGATTTCAAATTTGATCGGTTGGAGGCAAATGAGCGCTGAAACACCGTTTCTTGATACAAATGTGCTCCGCTCCTTTATCTGTTCCTCAGGCCCCCCAATCCTCCATTGTCGAAATGGATGACTATCCTGTGGTCCTGTGGTTCAGTTGTCTTGGGATGATGCGGTGGCTTATGCTCAGTGGGCTGGCAAGCGACTCCCGACGGAAGCTGAGTGGGAGTTCGCCGCACGGGGTGGTCTCAAGGGGCAGATGTACACATGGGGTAATGAGCCTCCCAATGATCGAGAAGCCAGAGCCAATATCTGGCAGGGCGAGTTCCCTCAAAAAAATTTCGCGCCCGACGGGTATCATGGAAGCAGTCCGGTCAAATCATTCAAGCCCAACCGCTATGGCCTATATGACATGACTGGTAATGTTTGGGAGTGGGTTCAAGACTGGTATCGGTTTGAAGCCTATAAAACAGATGCGTTGAATCCATTGACGATTGACCCTTCCGGGCCCTCTGATAGCTATGATCCAGAGGAACCCTATGCAAAAAAGCGAAGCCAACGCGGAGGATCGTTCCTATGTGACGACCAATTTTGCGCAAGCTTTCGTCCCAGCGCTCGGATGAAGACCAGCCCGGACACTGGCTTGGTTCATAGCGGATTTCGCTGTGTGAAGTCCATCCATCAATGAAGATAATTAAGAGCAATCCAGCATGAACAAAGCCAATCTTGAGCGATCAGTGACATTCTGTTCAATAGTAGTGCTCATTCTTCTTGGTCTCGGACCTGCAGAAGCTAAGACTTCAAGAATATCGAAGCCCCCCAACATTATTTTCATCATCATGGATGATGTCGGAATAGATCAATTAGAAGCCTTCGGTTACGGTGGATTTACTCCACCCCCGATGCCGGTGATTAACCAATTGGCTAAGTCTGGGATTCGCTTCAGAAACAATTGGTCCATGCCGGCTTGCTCGCCTAGTCGCGCAGTATTCTTTGAAGGACGTTTCCCCATGAGAACGAGTCTTCTTGCCGCTCTAGGGCCTAGTGATCTCGCCAATTCCATGGTCTCTCCATATGAAGTTACTGTACCCAAGCTTCTTAAAAAGAAAAATTATCAAAGCGCATTATTCGGCAAATTTCACTTGGGGCTTCAGAGCAATAGTCCCTTCGGGCTTTCGACGCCACATACTTTAGGTTTCGACCACTTTTATGGCTGGCTCGATGAAACGGGCGACCCCTCATCCATTGACCTCACAGCGGGTGGCGTCGGGGGTACCGGACCTGGGGGCAACGGGAAATCTTACAAGTGTGGTTATGTGCCTGGTTCAAAGGATGATGGCGCTGACGAAGGGGGCTGTTATTTCCCTAGCAAGAGTTGTGAATATTTGACTCTAAATAACCCCTTGAATCCTCCTGGGCGAGTCTGCCGCGATCTTGGCGGCATTTTCGATCCGGGCAGTAAGTCATGCGCAACAAGCGTACCCTCTCATATTTCACAGGGATTCAATATTTTATCGGCCCACTCTGTCAATCCTGTGGTGATCAATGATGAGGCTGGTCATGTCGAACAACTCCTTCCAACCGACTCACGATCACGTATCTATCGCGGCACTGACATCATCAATGAGGCTATTAGCTGGATCAAGACTCGATCCACGGATAAACCCTGGATGGCGACAGTCAGTTTCGCGACGGTGCACACCCCACTGCAACCCCCTCCCATTGGACTCATTCCTGCTGATTCTGCAGATACCAATGGACTGGATTGCACTGCGCCTGATACCAAAAACCAGCTACCTCTGAACAATCAGATGATTACGGCCATGGATACGGAGATTGGACGCCTATTTGTAGAAATCGGTCTTGCAACGCGCCTTCCGGATGGGGCCATTGAATACGACCCCTCAAGCTCGAACGTGATGGTGGTTCTTGTTGATGACAATGGTTCGATGGGCTACACCACCAAAGCCCCATTTGATCCAACAAGAGCCAAAGGGACCCCATACCAAACGGGTGTATGGACCCCGCTAATCGTAACTGGTCCACTGGTGAAGGCTCCTGGTCGAGATGTAAAGGAAATGACTAATCATGCAGACATTTTCCAACTGTTTGGTGAAATGGCCGGGATAAACGTCCAGAAATCCGTGCCTAGGCGGATCGATTCAGTTCCAATGCTGCCATATCTAAAAAATCCGACACAGAAGGCTATTCGTCAGTGGAATTTCACCCAAGGTGATCTCAACATCCAAAAAAATAGCGAACTCAACGGGCCATGTCTCCTCGCCGGTGGAGGAACCTGCTCTCATATCCCTGTGACAAAAGGAGTTTGCGAAGACAACGGTGGCATTTGGTGGGGCCAAGGGGCAAGTGATAGCGATGATCCCAACAACCCGGGACCAGTTCCATTGACCCACTGCTGTGAGGTCAGCAGTTACCAGTTAAAACATGGAGTAGCTGCTGCGGACCTGCCCAAGATTGTGCCTCAACGCAATCAAGCGATTCGTGATGGTAGATACAAAGTTGTACGCAATTTCACCAAGGGATTTGATGCCGCAACCGATACCTGTGTTGACTATGAAAGCGAGGAGTTCTACACGGTCACCCAGAACCTCCCGATCCCTAAATTGGATCGTGACGGGGAGGATCTTTTGGCACCAAATGGGGTGGCTGGCTTAACAAATTCACAACAAAGGACCTACCGTAGCCTATCGAAAAAGTTAGATGGACTTATTCGAAGCAACATCCTATGCAAGGCTGATGGGAATCGTGATGGTGTTGTTGACAAAATTGATCTTCAGGAATGGGAGGCCTTCAGCAAAACAAATGGAGGAGGTTCCAGTTGGTATGACTTCACTGGACCAGAAAATCTCGGCCCGGATGGTCGGACGGACAGCTACGATCAGACCTATATTCAAAAGTACATTGGAAGGCCATGCGAACCTGATAGGTAGTAATGTTAGTTCTGTCGGGTTCCAAAGGGTGTGCTTCCCCCTGTTGATCGAAAAACAAGGGCGGTTGTTTAGGTCGCCTGTTTTCCTGGTTCCGGATTACCTGCCCATCGGCTAAGGTACTGGATTGGTG
>JBEIRQ010000027.1:0-11253 GCA_040375885.1 Methylococcus sp. | reverse complement strand
GCACTCCCTGATGACCCGCGGAGTTATGTCTTCAATCAGTCAAAGGATAAGAAGACGCTGACTATTTCCAGCACCATGCAAGTTTACGATCCAACAACAGGTGGATTACGTTCGAGCCATAGTGCCTTAGTGTTTGTTCGCGTCGGACAATGACCTGATAATATGACTCTTTTACCAGCGCCCATTCCATTGGATGGACGTTGATTTTTTACTTGAAGCTTTTCGTCAGCCTTCTTGTAACCGCCAAGTATTGCTGAGGGCCAAAGGGCTCTAACGTTTATTTTCACATGAACTCTCTTGATTCCGCCTTCAGTACCTCCTACTTTGTAGCCTTCCTCATGGGACTTTTCAGTGCGGTGCACTGTCTTGGCATGTGTGGTTCCATCATTGGATCTTTAA
Organism: Methylococcus sp.; assembly: GCA_040375885.1. Classification (GTDB taxonomy): domain Bacteria; phylum Pseudomonadota; class Gammaproteobacteria; order Methylococcales; family Methylococcaceae; genus UBA6136. The sequence goes on along the minus strand of JBEIRQ010000027.1, from coordinate 10,854 downwards.
CCTTGAGTCTCAAGCGGGAGATCCGTGACAGTAAACGTGAACTGATCCCGTTTGTGGCCTGTTATAACGCGGGACGAGTCCTCAGTTATACCTTGGCGGGGCTTTTAGCCGGTATCCTTGAGCGTGTTCTAACGTCCCCTTTTGGGGAGGGTCATGGCCATCGTTTATTGCAGATCATTAGTGCATTGGTGATGCTAGGTGCCGGTCTCCATCTTGCAGGGTGGTTTCCTCGTTTCGCTTATATCGAGAAGGTTGGCATTGGTGTTTGGCGGCGCCTTGAACCATACGGTCGGCGGCTTATTCCTGTCGATACCCTGCCGAGAGCCTTTGTTTTTGGCATGATTTGGGGATGGTTACCCTGTGGTCTGGTATACACCGCCTTGGCGCTTTCAGCGACCACCGGCGATGTGTTCCGGAGCGGCTTTACCATGCTGGCGTTTGGTCTAGGTACGATGCCGGCTGTGATGGGTGTTGGCATCATGACCTCATGGATGGTCCGCCTCTCCTCTCTCAAAGGTTTTCGCCAACTGGCCGGCGTGACGCTGATTCTGCTGGCGCTGATGGCCGCATTCCCAGGACTTAATCCCATGGTGCGTCACACCATGATGCACTAAAGAGTGGCTCTGCCGCGCTATGTTTGAGAAGCTCATCGGACAATCTCCGAATTTCGAGTCGCTCCTAAGAAGTGCTCGGATGGTGGCTGCAACCGATGTCACGGTGCTGATTGTTGGGGAAACGGGAACCGGCAAGGAGGTTCTCGCCCACGCCTTGCAGCAGCAAAGTCCAAGGGCGCATCAGCCCATGATCACGATTAACTGTGCGGCACTTCCTGAGGCGCTTGCAGAGTCTGAATTATTTGGCCACAAGAAAGGATCGTTCACCGGGGCGATCGGTCATCAAACGGGTCGGCTTCAAGCGGCTCATGGTGGTACCGTGTTTCTTGATGAAGTCGATTCACTCCCCATCACCCTCCAGGCAAAACTCCTTCGATTCCTCGAGACGGGAGAGATCCAACCGGTTGGGGAGACGAAAACCCAAATAGTGGATGTCAGGATCATTGCGGCGACCAATGCCGATCTCCAGGACCGTATACAACGCGGCGAATTCCGCCGGGACCTTTATTACAGGCTCAATGTGGTTCCCATTGAGATTCCCTCCTTACGTCAACGCATCGGCGATGTTCAGGTGCTGATTCAGCACTTCATGCGTCAGTTTGCAGCTGAACATCAAGTTCAGCCGGCGATCATCAGCAAGGCGGCGATGGCGCGACTAACGAGTTACTCGTGGCCAGGAAATGTCAGGGAGCTTCGGAACATCTGTGAGCGTTTGTCGATCTTCAAGGCGGGACTGACCATTGAAGACGATGACCTTCCCTTGGAGATTCAGAAGGAGCCTACTGAAACCCCTCGGGAGATTGCCTTACCGGAGTATGGCATTAACCTTGAGGATGTAGAGATCGATCTGATTCGTCAGGCCCTTGAGAGAACTCATGGTAATCGGAGTAGAGCGGCCAAACTCCTTGGCATCAGCCGCGATACCTTACTCTATCGCATGCAAAAGCACGGCATTACCTAAGGCATCATAAAGACGACCAAATGAGAGGCTCAGGGAGAGATAAAGACCTGAAGCCATGAGCTTGGCATCACAATAACAACCAGGAGGGATCTTATGTGTTGGAGTGGCGAGGCATCGGCTGTATTGGCTATGGCTGGATTTGGCACTGCGGCCTATGTCGCGAAGAAAGGGGAGTCTAGGGAATTATGGATTCCCTTAACCTATTTTGCCTGCATGGAACTCCTCCAGGCGGCGACCTATATCTACATCAACCTTTGCGATGCCCCCCCGAACCAGATACTGACCCTTTTTGGCTATCTCCACATCGCCTTCCAGCCTTTTTTCGCGAATATGGTCGCCCTTTACTTTATTCCCGTTAGAGTCAAAGAGAAGATCGCCCTCCCAGTTTATGCTCTTTGTTCGGTGGCGGCGGTGGCTATGTTGGTCAAGATGTACCCCTTCGCATGGGCAGGGCACTGTCTGGTGGGTATCGAAGGCTTTTGTGGGGAGAGGGTCTGCTCCGTTTCAGGAGACTGGCATATTGCTTGGCAGATGCCATTGAACGGATTGATGTCGGATGATGGGGCCACGAAGTTCTTAGGCTTCCGCTGGGGGCTTCACGCCTTCACCTACATTCTGGCGGCCTTCTGGATGCCGATCGTCTATGGCTCCTGGCGCTTCGTTGGTTTTCATTATCTAGTGGGCCCTTGGATCTCCGATATCACCACGGATGACCCCAATGAGTATGCGGCTGTTTGGTGCCTTTTTTCGATTGCCCTTTGTGTGTCGGTGATCAAGACGCCCATCCGGAAATACCTTCATGTCAACCATTGGCCTTTGTGGCGTTTATTGCCTGGCCGCTCGGGAGCATAAATGTGAAGGGCCGGCAGGCGATTTGAAGCGCCTGCCGGCTGAAAAAGGCGTTTAAAGGAATCTCACGCCTTTCTTCGCGGCGATGCGCATCCTCAGCGCATTCAGCTTGATAAAGCCTTCGGCATCTTGCTGATTGTAGGCGCCCTGATCGTCTTCAAAGGTCGCGATGTTCATGTCAAAAAGGCTATTAGAGGGTGATTGGCGACCGACCACGGTCACGTTGCCCTTGTAGAGCTTAACCCGCACCACGCCGTTGACGGTGGCTTGGGAGGCATCGATCATTTCTTGAAGCAGCAAGCGTTCAGGACTCCACCAGTAGCCGTTGTAGATCAGGCTGGCGTATCGCGGCATCAGTTCATCCTTGAGATGAGCCACTTCGCGATCAAGGGTTAATGATTCAATAGCCCGGTGCGCTTTCAACATGATGGTGCCGCCGGGTGTCTCATAGCAGCCACGTGATTTCATGCCGACGTAGCGGTTTTCGACAATATCAAGACGACCAATGCCATGGGATCCGCCGATCTCGTTTAGGCGGGCAAGAATCTTTCCAGGGCTCATCGAGACCCCATCAAGGGCCACGATGTCTCCCTGCTGATAAGTGAGTTCAAGATAGCTTGGAGCATCGGGCGCTGCTTCTGGAGACACGCTCCATCGCCACATATCCTCTTCAGGCTCAGACCATGGATCTTCAAGAATGCCCCCTTCATAGGAGATATGAAGCAGATTGGCATCCATGGAATAAGGGGACGCCTTGCCGCGTTTCATCTCGATTGGAATCTGATGCTTTTCTGCATAAGCAAGGAGGGTCTCTCTTGAGTTGAGGTCCCATTCACGCCAAGGGGCAATCACCTTGATGTCGGGTTTAAGGGCATAGGCACCTAATTCGAAACGAACTTGATCATTGCCTTTTCCGGTTGCACCATGACAGATGGCATCGCAACCCGTTTCATTGACAATGTCGATGAGACGTTTTGCAATCAGAGGACGAGCTATGGATGTGCCGAGGAGATACTCGCCCTCATAGACGGTATTGGCTCTGAACATGGGGTAGACGAAATCTTGAACGAATTCTTCTGTCAGATCATCGATATAAATTTCCTTAATACCCATAGCCTGCGCCTTGGCGCGAGCGGGTTCAACTTCGCCGCCTTGCCCGATATCTGCCGTGAAAGTGACCACCTCGCAGTGATAGGTTTCTCGGAGCCACTGGAGGATAACGGAGGTGTCAAGCCCGCCGGAGTAGGCAAGAGCAACTTTCTTGACGGTCTGCTTGGACATAGAGCGATCCCTGATAATGAATGAAATAGCGCATTATAGGGCCTTGAAGCGTGGCTGCCGACTCTTTCTAATGTCTCCTCCTCTGAATAATGAAGATGAATAAAGCTCTAAAATTTCCAGCACAAGGACTCTATGCCATTTCGCGTGATCTGGTGGGTGATCGGGCCTCTTTGGTGGATGAAGTGGCCAAAGCGGTTCGCGGCGGTGCTGCCGTGATTCAGTATCGGGCTAAACGCCCATTAGATCCCTACTCAGAGGCTACTGCGCTTTTAGCCTTATGCCGAAGCGCTGGCATCCCATTGATTATTAACGATGATATCGCCCTAGCCCAATCGGTTGGGGCGGATGGGGTTCATCTGGGATCGATGGATCAGGCCTATTCGGTCGCTCGAGCACAATTAGGGCCGAAAGCGCTGATTGGTGTGTCTTGTTATGACGATATCGATCGGGCAAAAAACGCCGCGGAGCAGGGGGCCGATTATGTCGCCTTTGGTCGATTTTTTCCTTCAAGGACCAAGCCGGGTGCCCCGACCGCATCGCTTGAGACGCTTCTAAAGGCCCGATCGATCGTCCGGGTGCCCATCGTCGCCATTGGTGGAATTACGCTAAAAAACGCTGAGACGCTCTTGCTGCTGGGCGCTTATCTTGTGGGGGTGGTTGAGGGGGTTTTTGGGGTGGGGGACCCGGAACAGAACGCGCGTTCGTTCCGGGACCTTTTTTAAGAGGATTGCAGTTAATCCCAGCTTAAGGCGCCACCGGTCTGGTACTCGGTGACCCGCGTTTCAAAGAAATTCTTTTCTTTCTTAAGATCGAGAATTTCACTCATCCAAGGGAAAGGGTTTTGAGCGCCCGCGTATTGTTCTGAAAGCCCAATTTGATTGCAACGGCGGTTGGCAATGAATTTTAGATATTCCTCAAACATCGGCGCATTCAGCCCGAGCACGCCACGCGGCATCGTGTCATGCGCATACTGGATTTCGATATCCACGGCATCGGTGATCAACGTCGTGATTTCCTGCTGGAATTCAGCGCCCCAGAGGTGCGGATTCTCGATTTTAATCTGGTTGATGACATCGATCCCGAAGTTCATGTGCATGGATTCATCACGAAGAATGTACTGGAACTGTTCGGCGGTCCCGGTCATCTTATTTCGGCGGCCCATGGACAGGATCTGAGTAAAGCCGACGTAGAAGAAGATCCCTTCAAAAATGACGTAGAACGCGATCAGGTCGCGCAAAAGCCGCTGATCTGCTTCGGGTGTTCCGGTGACAAAGGTGGGATCACCCAGAGAGCGGGTGAAGGGGAGCGCCCATTCTGCTTTGCGGGCGACCGCTGGAAGCTCACGGTACATATTGAAGACTTCACCTTCATCCATACCCAGTGATTCGACCACATATTGGTAAGCATGGGTGTGAAGGGCTTCTTCAAAAGCCTGTCGCAATAAGTATTGGCGGCACTCGGGATTGGTGATGTGCCGGTAGACGGCCAGCACCAGATTGTTGGCGACCAGTGAGTCTGCCGTTGAAAAGAATCCGAGATTGCGCTTGATGATCATCCGTTCATCTTCGGTCAAGCCATCGGCGCTTTTCCAAAGAGCGATGTCGGCATTCATGTTGATTTCCTGAGGCATCCAATGGTTCGCGCAGGCATCAAGATACTTCTGCCAGGCCCAGCGGTACTTGAAAGGAACCAATTGATTGAGATCAGCACGGCAGTTGATGATCTTCTTATCGTCAACCTGAATCCGCTTGGCACCTATCTCGATGTGCTCAAGTCCTGTGGCGCCTTGCTGAACAGGCTCATTCCGATCAAGTATCGGGTGCGCCGCAACGGTTGGCGCAGGCTCTGCTGTCGTGACGTCCGTAAGGAGGTCACTAAAGTCAGAGGCCGCTAGGGTCTTCGGTTTAGCCGCTTGAGGGGTCAATCCGGTCAGGGGGTCTTCCCAATTCAACATGGCATTGGCTCCAGGGTCAGGATAAATAAGAAAAGGTGACCATCGTTGCATCCGACGGTGTTGAGTTGATTATAGTTCAACTCCTAGATGTTGTGTCTAGTAAATTTACGGATACTAGATGTTGTAATAATTTGGGGTAGGGATAGAGCCGTCAAAAAGATGCGGGATGACTAAGATAAAGGATTAAGTCCCCGTGTCGTCACCCTTGAAAGAAGGATTTTGGAGGCTGAGGCTTAGAACAAATGAGGCCGGCACCGAGGAGGTGCCGGACACGCAATATGCTATGAATTAGCGGGGAAGTTCGCTTTGGCCCATGAGGAATTCATCGACCGCGCGGGCGCACTGGCGACCTTCACGAATAGCCCAAACAACGAGGGATTGGCCGCGGCGCATATCGCCAGCAGTAAAGACCTTGTTGATCGATGTTTTATAATCGTTGGTATTGGCCTTAACGTTTGAACGCTCATCGAGCTCAACACCAAGATCCATCAAGAGGCCATCTCGTACCGGATGAACGAAGCCCATCGCGAGGAGAACCAAGTCCGCTTTTAAGCTGAATTCACTCCCAGGGACCCGGCTCATCACCCAGCGACCGTGTTCCTGAGTCCACTCGACCTTGACACAATGGATGGTATTCACCTTGCCGTTATCGCCTTCGAACGACACGGTGTCGATGCTCCAGAGTCGCTCACAGCCTTCTTCGTGAGAACTCGATGTCCTGAGTTTGTTAGGCCAGTTTGGCCAGGTCAAGGCCTTGTCTTCTTTGACCGGAGGCTTCGGCATGATTTCAAGCTGGGTGATGGATGCTGCACCATGACGCTGTGAGGTCCCGATACAGTCAGAACCCGTGTCGCCACCACCAATGACAATGACCGATTTGCCGGTGGCGAGGAGGTTGAAGTCCCCACTAAGGGTATCACCCGCGTTACGTTTGTTCTGTTGTGGCAAGAAGTCCATGGCAAAGTGAATGCCGTCGAGTTCACGACCAGGTAACTGAAGGTCACGAGAATGTTCAGAGCCCCCGGCAAGAATCACGGCATCAAAATCCTCAAGCAGTTGTGCCGTGGGGAGATCTTTTCCGATATGCCAGTTGGGGCGGAAGACGACCCCTTCAGCCTGCATCTGAGCAATGCGGCGGTCAATCAGATGTTTCTCCATCTTAAAGTCAGGAATACCGTAGCGGAGTAGACCACCAATTCGGTCATTCTTTTCAAAGACCACGACTTCATGGCCGGCGCGGGCCAATTGTTGAGCCGCAGCGAGGCCAGCGGGGCCGGAGCCAACAACAGCGATGCGTTTTTCCGTTTTGTGTGGCGCTATTTGAGGCTGTATCCAACCCATCTCCCAGCCCTTGTCAACAATCGAGCATTCAATTGATTTGATCGTTACTGGCTCATCGGTCAAATTCAGCGTACAGGCCGCCTCGCAAGGGGCCGGACAAATTCGGCCGGTGAATTCGGGGAAGTTATTCGTGCTATGGAGGACTTCGATGGCTTCGAGCCAGTTGCCTTGGTAAACCAGATCGTTCCAGTCAGGAATGATGTTATTGACCGGGCATCCGTTATGGCAATAGGGGATACCACAATCCATGCAACGCGCACCCTGTTTCTTGAGCTCGTCTTCGGACAGGGGAATAACGAATTCCTGGTAATTCTGGACCCGGTCAGCGACCAGGCGATAGCGTCGATCCTGACGCGAAATTTCCATGAAACCGGTAGGTTTGCCCATCTGCTGTTAACCTCGATGAGATGCCTTAAGGCACCGCTGTTGATTGTTTCGAGAAGCCCTTGGGAGGCCCCTTACCGCGCACCCAGTCAAGACTTAGGTGAGCGGCTTTTATTGGTTTAGTGGCTGGCTTCTGCTGGTATCTGAGCCTGCTGCATTTTTTCTAGCGCCAGTCGATAATCAACCGGCATGACTTTGACGAAACGAGGACCATATTCGGCCCAGTTGTCCAGAATGCGTCTCGCCTTCTCGCTGCCTGTATAGCGGGCATGCTTCGCGACCAGGACCTTGAGGCGCTTTTCGTCATCCCCGGTCATATTACGAAGAATGTCGACCAGACCATGGTTTTCGAGGTCGCCACCTTGATGATCAAAACGTTCAAGGGCCCGTTCCTCGATAGGAATGGGTTGGAGTTCAACCATTGAAAGGTTGCAACGGTGGCTAAAGTCGCCTGCTTCATCAAGGACATAAGCGATGCCGCCTGACATGCCCGCAGCGAAATTTCGACCCGTTTCCCCGAGGACAACGACAACCCCACCGGTCATGTATTCACACCCATGATCGCCAACGCCTTCAACAACGGCGATAGCTCCCGAATTGCGGACTGCGAAACGTTCACCTGCCACCCCACGGAAATAGCATTCACCCTGAATGGCTCCATAGAGGACCGTATTGCCGACAATAATGTTATGTTCGGCAACAATGGGGGTGATGGCTGGCGGATAGATGATCAGGCGGCCACCAGAAAGCCCCTTACCGACGTAATCATTGCCTTCACCGGAGAGTTCAAGGGTCACACCCGCTGCGAGGAAAGCCCCAAAGCTCTGACCTGCTGTCCCATGAAGTTTGACGTGAATCGTATCGTCGGGGAGGCCCTGATGACCGTAGCGCTTCGCAACTTCACCCGATAGCATCGCCCCACAGGTCCGGTTGAAATTGCGGATATCGGTTTCAAGCTGGACGGGCTGACGCCGTTCAAGGGCCGGCTGGGCGTTTTGAATCAGCACATGGTCGAGCGCCTTATCGAGCCCATGATCTTGTGTCTCCGTATGATGGAGCGCCTCGTGGCTGTCGGTGTGGGGCTTAAATAAAAGGCGCTGAAGATCGATTTTAGAGGCCTTCCAGTGCTCGACGGCCTTTCGCATATCAAGACGGTCGGTTTGTCCAATCATCTCATCGAAACGGCGATAGCCTAATTTGGCCATGAGTTGACGAACTTCTTCGGCGATAAAGAAGAAGAAATTGACGACATGTTCAGGTTGTCCTGTAAACCGCTTGCGGAGTTCAGGATCCTGCGTTGCAACCCCAACGGGACAGGTGTTGAGGTGGCATTTGCGCATCATGATGCAGCCTTCAACAATCAGTGGTGCCGTGGCAAAGCCGAATTCATCGGCGCCAAGGAGAGCGCCAAAAACGACGTCGCGACCCGTTCGCATGCCGCCATCGGCTTGCACGCAGATTCGGCTCCTGAGCTTGTTGAGGACCAGCGTCTGATGGGTCTCTGCAAGGCCAATCTCCCATGGAAGCCCGGCATGCTTAATCGACGTGATGGGGCTGGCGCCTGTGCCGCCATCATAACCGGCAATAGTGACGTGATCGGCATGGGCTTTAGCAACGCCAGCCGCAACCGTTCCAACACCCACCTCCGACACCAGCTTGACACTGATACGCGCCGAAGGGTTCACGTTCTTCAGATCGTGAATCAGCTGACCCAGGTCCTCGATAGAGTAAATGTCATGATGCGGTGGCGGCGAGATAAGGCCGACGCCAGGGGTCGAATGTCTAACCCGGGCGATGGTTGCATCGACTTTATGTCCTGGGAGCTGCCCACCCTCACCAGGTTTTGCACCCTGACTAATCTTGATCTGGATGTCATCGGCGTTAACCAGGTACTCCGTGGTGACGCCAAAACGGCCAGAAGCGACTTGCTTGATGGCGGAGCGCATGGAGTCGCCGTTGGCCAAGGGCTTGAAGCGTTCCGGTAGTTCACCCCCTTCGCCGGTATTCGACTTGCCGCCAATCCGATTCATCGCGATAGCGAGGGTCGTATGGGCTTCGTAAGAAATGGAGCCAAAACTCATGGCGCCAGTTGCAAAGCGCTTCACAATGTCTTTGGCCGATTCGACTTCTTCAAGCGGAACTCCCTCTCGATCGTAGTTGAAATCGAGGAGGCCGCGAAGGGTCAATAGGCGCTCATTTTGTTCATTGATTGAGCGGGTGTAGTCGAGATAGGTCTCCCAGTTATTCGTCCGGGTGGCCAGTTGGAGCTTCGAGATGGTTTCTGGGGTCCACACATGATCTTCACCGCGAACGCGATAGGCGTACTCACCCCCGACATCCAGAGCATGACGATAAATCGGGGCATCACTGAAGGCCAGACGATGGCGGGTAACGGTTTCGGCGGCGATTTCCTTCAATCCGGCGCCACCTGTGGTGGCACTCGTACCGACGAAGTAACGGGCCAGGAACTCATCACTCAAACCCACCGCATTGAAGACCTGAGCCCCGCAATAGGATTGATAGGTCGAAATGCCCATTTTCGACATGATCTTCAGAAGGGCTTTGCCGATGGCTTTGATGTAGCGCTTGTGGGCATCATCCGCACTCACCTTTTCAGGGAGTTCATCGATCAGTGATGAGAGAGAATCGAAGGCTAGATAGGGGTTGATGGCTTCAGCGCCGTAACCCGCGAGCAGGGCGAAATGATGGACTTCTCGGGCCTCACCGGTTTCAACCACAAGCCCGACTTCGGTGCGAAGCCCTTTTTGGATCAGATGGTAATGGACGGTCGATGTTGCGAGAAGCGCGGGAATAGCGATATGTTCGGCATCCATCGCACGATCTGAAATGATCAGGATATTGTTGCCATTAACGACGGCCTTTTCGGCATTACGGCATAGGGTGGCTAGGGCTTCTTCCATCCCTGATGCGCCGAGATCGACGGGGTAACAAAGACTTAAGGTCGTGGTCTTAAAAGCACCGTTTGTGCGTGCTTCAATCCGCCGAATCTTCTCAAGATCTTTGTTGCTCAGGATCGGCTGATGCGCTTCAAGTCGGCGGTGGCTTCCCGCATTGTCAAGATTGAGTAGGTTTGGTCGCGGGCCGATATGGGTGACCAGTGACATCACGAGTTCTTCCCGGATGGGATCAATCGCTGGGTTAGTGACCTGCGCAAAGCCTTGTTTGAAATAGTCGTAAAGCATTCGTGGGCGCTTTGATAGCACCGCCAAAGCAGCGTCGGTCCCCATCGATCCAACGGGTTCCTGACCGGTAAGGGCCATTGGCGTCAAGAAAAACTTGATGTCTTCCTGCGTATAACCAAAAGCCTGTTGCCGATCCATCAGGGTCTGACTATCAGGCGGCATCGCGGAGATTTCAGGCGGCAGATTCTCAAGTTGTATTTGGGTGTCAGTGAGCCACTGTTGATAGGGGGCTTTGGCGGCCAATTCATTTTTGATTTCGGCGTCGTC
>JBEIRQ010000322.1:0-2416 GCA_040375885.1 Methylococcus sp. | reverse complement strand
GAGGACGTCCCGAATTCCCGCTGGGGCCAGAGGCGCTTCGAATTCCCTATTCATGATTGATGTCTATCCATTTGTTATAGAGAAGCCTTTTTTTGATGTCCTAGCGTCGGACACATCGTTCACCGGAAGGGGTCAGGATGAAACAGCTCATCGGAACAGATCAACCCATCGCTGCCGATGTCAAAAGCCATGTTGCAGACCCTAAAGGTCCTTTGAAGAGGATGGATCGCCTTCAATAAGAGTCGGCGTTGTGGAAGTCTTCACGCGGTGGCTCCAGGAGGACTGGGGTCCTGATGAGCGCAAGAGTGATCCACCCGCTCTCCCATCATGATGCAATTTCTTCCATTCGCTTTGGCTTTGTAGAGGGCATCATCGGCGCACGCAATCAGTTCACGGACCTCTGATTTGACCCGTGCCATGGTGAAATCCTCAGGCTGAAGAGCCTGAGATCCGGTTGGAGTAGTCGAGATTCCTATACTGATCGTGATAGGCACGAGCAAAGTTTCGACCTTTGATCTTAAGGACTCAGCCACATGCATGGCCTGATCACCTTGGGTCTTAGGCAGGAGGACCACAAACTCTTCACCCCCATAGCGGGCCACAAAGTCGCCCGCTCGCCCAAGGCCCGCCTTGAGAGCCTGACCTAACTTCAAAAGCATCGTATCCCCCTCAAGATGCCCAAATTGATCGTTGAAATCCTTAAAACGATCAATGTCGATCATCAGCAGAGAAAGGCTATTGTCTTCCCGGAGCGCCCTTCGCCATTCATCCTCCAAGCGTTCCTCAAGAGCGCGCCGATTGGCGATCCCGGTCAAAGGATCAAGACGAATCATCTTTTCAAGCTCCTGCCGATACCCCTTCATCTCCGTCTCGATTTTCCTTCGGTCGCTGATATCTCTGACGACACCCACAGCAAACTCTTCATCCTCGAAGGTCATAAAGTTCGCAACCACCTCCACCGGAAAACACCCCCCATCCTTCATTTGAGTGTAGCTTTCAAGCGCAACGGAACCTCTTTTTTTGAGGGTCGCCCAAAGGTTCTCCCAAATCTCAGGCGTGATCGAAGGGTCGATCATGGGCAATGACATGGTCATGAGTTCATCCCGGGGATAACCCACGGCCCTCACCGCGGCATCATTGACATAGACAAACCGGCCATCCTGTCGAATCCAATAGATGGCATCGCGGACGGTCTTCATGGCAAATTGCGTCAACTGGAGGGTCTTCTTCAATTGATGCTCTTCAGTAACATCGTCTAAGACCCCAATGAGCCTCAGGGCAACGCCCTTGTCATCGCGCCGAATCAAGGCCTTTTCATGAACGACGGCCCATTCACCTGATTGTCTTAGAAATCGGTAGGTGTATTGCCACTCGAGATCTTGCCCTTCGATCGCGGCCTTGAGACTCCTTTTAAGCGCTTCAACATCTTCAGGATGCACGGCACGAGTGAAGGACCAGGCGGCCTCTTCAAAGTCGCCTTTGGCGTAGCCGAAGAGCGCATAAAAAGCCTTGTTCCACTGGACCCTTTGGGTGATCAAATTCCAGTCCCTGATGCCACAGGATAACGCTTCCATCGCCAAGGCATAGCGCTCTTCACTCCGCTCCAGTGATTCGAGTGCCTGGTTTTTTTCAATGGCGATCGCCGCAATTCCTGCAAAGCCCTTGATGGCCTTAAGATCCTCTGGGAAAGGCGGGGTCGGCGTCCGATGATAGATGGCGAAGGTGCCAAGAATGGATCCCTTCGAAGAGACAATCGGTTCAGACCAACAAGCGGCGAGCCCCGCTTTTGCTGCAAGATCCCGATAGGATCGCCAGTAAGGATGTTCTTGAATATTCTCAACGATGACCCGCTGCCCTCTGGCCGCCGCGGTCCCACAGGAACCTTGCCCTTCCCCAATAGCAATCCCATGGACCGCCTGGTTATAAAAATCAGGAAGACTTGGCGCTGCACCCAAGAGCAAGTGCTGACCCTCAGGATCCATGAGGAGAATGCTGCAGATCATCGCGGGATTTGAAGATTCGACATCCAGAACGAGGCCATTAAGGATCTCCTTGAGTGACGATCCCTTAACTAGACGCTGAAGGGCATCAAAACGATCATGGAGAAAATCCCGAGACTTAGAGCCATCTTCAAGCTCTAACAGCGAAAGGGCAAGGTGACCGCTGGTGAGTCGATAGCCCTTGATATCGACCTTAAGGGAACCTCGATCAGCCATCAACAGGGTCAACGCTTTGCGATCGGTCGAGTCCCCATGAAGCTCAAGGAGAGCTTGACTTAAGGCGGCTCGCTGAGGACCTTCAAAAAAATCCTTGAAAGACGTTCCCACGAAGGTTCCAGCATTAACGCCTAAAAGCTTTTCAGCCGAGGGGTTAGCACCCAAAACCTTCAGCGATTGATCGAGGATCAACCAGGCCT
>JBEIRQ010000226.1:0-3298 GCA_040375885.1 Methylococcus sp. | reverse complement strand
TGGAACGGTCATTGATTTTAAAGAAATCCTTTCATTTGGAATCTATGCACCGGTTAATCTAAGCCTTGAAAGACCCGATCCCAAGGCCATGGGCTATGCTTGGTATCAAGGCACCAGTATTGCAACCCCTGTGGTTTCAGGCATTGTCTCTCTGATGCTGTCTCTCGACCGGCACCATCGATTAACCCCTCAAAAAATCAAGGACATCATCCAAGGAACTGCGCGGCCATTTCCCCTGACCACGATCCAATTGGTGCAGAATGCTAAGACGCAAGCCGTCGAAGAAACGGACGTCCCTTCAAGGTGCGTGAGCAGCCTAAAGGGACTCTGCGGACCCGGCATCATCGATGCTGAAAAAGCCCTGAAAGCCGTTCTTGATTTGGAACGTGAATGAGGTTTTGTAAGACCCGGCCCCAGATTGCCTATGGCTGCTGACATTCTGATCGTCAACACCAATCCCCTCCTCAATTTGGTCCATCAGGATGTCTTTAAGCCGGCCGCGATCCATCGCGTTCAGGAACTCAAGGTCCATGCCGAAGGCAAGGGAGTCAACGTAGGAAGGGTCCTGGTCCGACTCGGCCATCGAGTAAACCTGACTGGGTTTGCAGGTGGACATTCAGGAGCCTGGCTCAGAGAGATCATCAGGGCCGAGGGTATTGAAGATTCCTTCATCCCGACGAAGGCCTCGATGCGAATGGGGTTTATGGCCTCAGCCCCAGAAGAAACGCATCCCACCACCTTTCTTCCAGATGGTTTTAAAGTCCTTGAGGAGGAAATCACCCAACTGCTCCAAAGGGTCGAGGTCTTAATCAAAAAAGCGGGCCTGGTGATCATCAGTGGCTCCGTCCCCGACCCCTTGGTGGCCTCCGCCTATCCAAAGATGATCGCCATGGCAGTATCGATCGGCGTGCCCATCTGGCTTGATGCCCATGGAAAAGGCCTCGAGGCAGCCCTTACTGGCCCCCTGCTCCCGCAGCTCGCCAAACCCCATCGCGATGAATTTCAAGAGATCCAACCCTGGGAGGGGGTCCCTGAGCTTCATATCACCGATGGGCCTCTACCCATCGAAGTCCGCACTAAAACGGAAGGTCACTGGCGGGTCACTCCGCCAGCACTTCGAGAAGTGAATCCGGTCGGCTGTGGCGACTGTTACCTCGCAGGTCTTGCCCATGGCAGTCTAAAAGCGTGGTCCATTCAAGAACGCCTTCGATTTGCAGCCGCCGCCGGTTCCGCCAATGCCCGGCGGCCCGACGTCGCGATGATCACAGCGAGCGGGATCGATCAGCTTCTGGATCAAGTTGAGATCAAGAGGGAACCTTAGGATCCCCCTCTAGAGGGTTCAAGACCTTGCTGAAATAGTCTGGGACCATCCGCTCTAACCAGTACCCTTGGGACCAGGGAAACGCCCCGTCCACAAAGCCAACGTGGCCACCCGAGCGGCTGATGATCATCTCGATCAGGGGGGAAAGTTCATCGTCCAAAGGAACGACTTCAGGTGTCATAAAAGGATCATCGAGGGCGTGCACAATGCGGGTCGGCCGTTTGATCCCCGAGAGGTAACCGCGACTACTCGAGTCATCATAGTAGGCTTTAGCACTCTCAAAACCATAAAGCCCCCCAACGACACGGGCATCATAATCCCAAAAGGTCCTGATCGGCCGAAGGTCCCCAAGCATCCTCAGCTTCTGTGCTTCCTCCTCAAGACCCAGCACCTCCAGCCTTAAAAGCTTCCCGGCCACATACTCTTTTAATTCCTGAAGGAGACGATTGCGGTAGATCCTCGAGCAGCCCTGATCAAGACGGGTGGCACATAGATCCAGCCGTAGCGGAACCGAAACCGCCACCGCCGCTTCAATATCGGCGCCGCTGCCGGTCTCGCCGAGCCATTTCAGTAAAACATTGCCACCGAGAGAGTATCCGATGGCTAGGAAAGGGGTTTGAGGCTCCCGCTGCCGTAACTGTTGAAGGAGGAATGAAAAATCGGAGGTTTCCCCAGAGTGATAGCCCAAGGCCGTGTGATTAGGCTCCCCACTGCAGCCTCTAAAGTTGAGGGCCACTGTTCGAAACCCTTTGAGGGCCAACGCCACCTGCATACCCCGAATGTAAGGGGACTTCGAAGAACCCGACAAACCATGCAATAAGATGACTAAGGGACCATCCCGGTGAGGCTCAAACCAATCGATATCGATGAAGTCCCGATCCGGGGTCACTAGCCTTTCCCGATCCGTTGAAGGGACCGGACGATTTCTAAAGAGGGGTTGCCAAAGGGTCTGGAGGTGAGGCCCCGGTAACCACCAAGGGGGACTAAAATCCTTCATCGGGGAGACTCCCCCAGCGCAAACGCCAACACCGACCAACTGACGACGAGGACTTGCCCTTCGAGCCTTGAGCGCGACCAAAGGTCCCATTCATAGCGCGCGGTGACTTTGCTTCGAAGGTCCGGGATCATGATCCCGATTTCAGGTCCAAGACCCGCCGCCCGCTCCCGCTGACCATAGGCGACGACCGGCAAGGCGCTCCCTTCATCCTTCGCGACCTGCCAAAGTCCATATCCAGTGACACCGATATCGAACAAGGAAAAGACGCGGGCCCCAAGCCCCCCTTGAATCTGAACGCTGTCACCTCGGGTGATATCAATGTGCTCTTTGCGCTGATAGATGTTGTAGCTGGTGAGCGCTGACAATCTCACCGAGCGAGCATCATCAAAAAAGACGGTTCCCCCTAGAGAGACTTGTTCTGACCACTGAGGTTGCGCTAAGCCCTTTCGGTTCAACTGTCCGGTCGGAGCGTAAAGGCTGAAGGACGTGGTGATATCGAGACGCGGCAAGCGCCAACCGAGCTTCACTGGTTCGAAATACAGATCCCCAAGACCCACCTGGTCCATCTCCTGAAAAGGCGTTGTACTCCTAAGATGAAGTCCCGCAACGGGTGCTGCAAGGCTCGCACTGTAATAGGGCCCCTCATCAAACCATCGTGTGGTTGCAGAAACACCGAAGACATTGGCAAAGGCTCTCACCGAGAGATCATTCACTGGGGCTGTGTGGCCATTTCCAAGAATGTAACGATCGGCATCAAATTGAATGTAACGATCGCCCACGTAGACCCCTTCTGGCTGTTGCGATCCGGCATCAAGGCCCACGGTTCCGAGGATTTTATGCCCGAAATCGCCATCGGCAGCAGCCCCCGTGACAAGGGTGGTGAGGGCCAGACAGAGGCCCCACCGTTGCTTCAAGCACCGACTCATCTATTTCGCGTCAGATCTTAATGAGCCATCTGCAGCCCTTTAAGGCGCTGAGCG
>JBEIRQ010000295.1:0-2692 GCA_040375885.1 Methylococcus sp. | reverse complement strand
TTCGGTAGGCATACCAGGGTTTGGCCTCATAGGGTTTGGCCATGGCATCCAAGATTTTTGGAATAGTGCCCGCCTCATCAAAGGCCCTGACCAGATTCTGGCGATTAAAGCCATGCTTTTCGACCAGATCATCGATGAAATCCTTCACCAAGGGGCGACCCGCAATCCCAGGATTTGGGGGCAAGAGAACCTCTGGCTCTTGCGTAGTTGCGGCCTCAGGTTTCGATTTGTCTTTCTCGGGGGCAACCGGCTCAATCGGGGTCGGCGGCTGTTGACTCGAACAGCTCGCCAATAAAACCAACAGAAGAGAGGCCACAATGATGGATTTTGGAGACTTCATCGGCAGATGATCATGGTGATAATGATGGGAAAAGAATACCGCAATCAGCTGGGGATAGAATGACCTTCGAAAAAATAGGCCGATGCGCTCAGAGAGAGTGGCTATGAGGCGCCAGGTACGTCGCGTCAGATTAGTTCGAAACGATAAGAAATGATGATCGATAGAGGAGGGATGTTGCGGTATTTTTTCGAGTGCGCCACCCTTCTGCTTTTATTGATCACCAGGAGCTTCTACCTTCGCCTGATGATCAATCCCCCCCGGGACAATTTCATCGGAGATTAAGAACAGAAGATCGATGCATCGGCTATTTTACTCCGGATTAAACGGCCACTCATTCCGAATTAAACGCACATTGATTCCGATATGTACGTTACTATTCGCGCATGATCACCCACCCCCTTTACCCTCGCCAGATCGAACCGCGCATCGCTGAAGCGATGGCGGATACTCCCGTGGTTCTCCTGGCTGGCCCACGACAGGCCGGCAAGACCACTCTGGTGCGACAGTGGGCGACAAATCGGCTGCGCTACCTAACCCTTGATGATGAACTCACACTCTTGTCAGCACGGGAAGACCCAGTCGGCATGATTCGAAGCCTCGACCTGGCGGTGATCGATGAAATACAGCGTGCCCCTCAGCTACTCCTTGCGATCAAGAAGAGCGTTGACGAAGACCGCCGCCCAGGGCGTTTTTTGCTAACGGGATCCGCCAATCTGATGGCCTTGCCCACGGTGGCGGATTCCTTGGCTGGTCGGATGGAGACCTTGTTACTTTTACCCTTGTCTCAAAGCGAAATCGAAGGGCAAAGCGCGAACTGGATCGACAGCGCCTTTTCGGGCCGGATCCTTGAACCCATTGCACCTCTTCATGGGGCTGACTTGCTCGACCGGGTCTTGCGTGGGGGCTACCCTGAGGCGATCACTCGAGCGACCAGCCGGCGACGGATGGCGTGGGCTAGGCAATACATCGACGCGATTGTCCAGCGGGATGTTCGCGAGGTGGCTGGTATTGAAAAGCTCGATCACTTGCCGCGCTTTTTGCGCGCGTTGGCTCAAACTGCAGGGCAATTGTGTAACTACACCCAGCTAGGGGGGCAAGTGGCGCTAGATGGGAAGACCTCCTCCCGCTATATCACGGTCTTTGAACAGATGTATCTGATGAAACGCGTTGACGTTTGGGCACGGAACCGCCTCAATCGGATTCTAAAGACACCCAAATTGCAATTTATCGATTCGGGTTTACTGGCATCGCTGCTGGAATTGACCTCCGATGAAGTTCTAAAGAACCGAAGTCGATTGGGCATGGTCCTTGAAACGTTTGTATACGCCGAACTCTTCAAACACACCACGACAGCCGATAACGCCTACCGCCTCATGTATTACCGCGATAAGGACCAGTTCGAGGTTGACATCGTCATTGAGAACGCCTTGGGTGAGTTGGTCGGCGTAGAGGTTAAAGCCTCAGCAACCATCAAAGAAACCGATCTTCGGGGGCTCAAGAAGTTAGCCTCTCTCGCAGGTGATCAATTCAAAATGGGCGTTCTGCTGTATGACGGTGACGAGACCCTGCCGCTCGGCGGGGGTATTTGGGCCGCACCCATTTCTACGCTGTGGGGAATGTGAGCCTGGGTCCTTATATCCATCTTCTTGACCGCGCTATTCAAATTGACGGTTCTGATGCACCTGAATGGACATCAAAATACCGAAACCCGCAAGCAGCGTCACCGTGGCGGTGCCGCCATAGCTGACCAAGGGCAACGGCACCCCCACCACCGGCAAAATACCTATGACCATGCCCATATTGACGAAGACATAGACAAAGAACGTCAGCGTCAGAGCGCCCGCGAGATAGCGGCTATAGCGATCCTTGGCCTGCACCACAATATAAAGACAGCGGGCAAGGATAATGGCGTAGGCCGCCAAAAGCCCCAAGCACCCAATAAGCCCAAACTCTTCAGCAAGAACCGCGAAAATGAAATCCGTCGAACTTTCTGGGAGAAATTCGAGATGAACCTGGGTGCCATGCAGCCAGCCCTTGCCGCTGAAGCCACCCGACCCAATCGCGATCTTTGACTGAATAATGTGGTAACCGCGCCCCAAAGGATCCGCCTCGGGATTCAGGAGCATGAGGATGCGATCCCGCTGATAACCATGAAGAAGCTGCCAAAAAAGAGGCAGTGAACCCGCCCCAAGAACAAAGAGACCGGCCAAAATCTTAAAGGAGATCCCCGAAAGAAAAATGACCGCAGCCCCCGAGCTTCCCACCAAAATCGCCGTCCCGAGATCCGGTTGCTTCGCAATGAGAAGGACCGGCAACAAAATGAGAAGCGCCGCGCCAAAAAGTCGCTTGAGG
>JBEIRQ010000132.1:0-5062 GCA_040375885.1 Methylococcus sp. | reverse complement strand
TATCCTTGTCGATACGCCGTATGGCGGGGTATCAGGTGTCAGGTTCTTCAAAACCCTGACAACGTATTGATTGAAATTCGTCCTAAAGAGATTAACTTCCCATGCTTGAAGCCTATCAGAACCATGTGGCCACCCGGGCCGCGGAGGGACTTGTTCCTGAACCCCTGAGTGCTGAGTGGACCAGTCTTCTGGTCGAACGCCTTCAGGATGCCACCCTTGACGACGGGGATGTCCTCCTTGATCTGTTGACCCACCGGGTTCCTGCCGGGGTGGATGAAGCGGCTTACATCAAGGCTGGATTTCTAGCCGCGATTGCCGCCGGTGAAGCGGTATCACCCATCGTGACGCCAAAACGGGCGGTTGAACTTTTGGGCACGATGCTCGGCGGCTACAACGTGGCGCCTCTCATTGAGGCACTGAAGAATCCAGAGCTCGCGGATATGGCCGTCGAGGGTTTATCCCGCACCCTCCTTGTTTTTGACGCCTTCCATGACGTCAAGGCTTTGGCCGATCAGGGGCTGATGGCCGCTCAGAAGGTTCTTAAGTCTTGGGCAGCTGCAGATTGGTTCACGGCAAGGCCCAAGGTTCCGGAGACGATCACGGTGACCGTCTTCAAAGTACCTGGAGAAATCAATACCGATGATCTCTCGCCGGCTCAGGATGCCTGGTCACGACCTGATATTCCGCTTCACGCCAAGGCGATGCTGAAGGTGCCTCGGGAAGGCGTGGAACAGCCGGAGGCGCAGATTATGGCGCTCAAGGCAAAGGGCTTCGAGGTTGCGTTCGTTGGTGATGTTGTGGGGACAGGTTCGTCGCGAAAATCGGCGACCAATTCAGTCCTTTGGTACATCGGTCAGGATATCCCTTATGTCCCTAATAAGCGGGATGGGGGAGTCTGCATCGGCGGTAAGATCGCGCCAATTTTCTTCAACACCATGGAGGATTCAGGGGCATTACCGATCGAGTGTGATGTCAACCGGCTGAAGACCGGGGATGTCATCGATATTAAACCCTATGCGGGGCAGATTCTTGACCATGACAGTGGGGTATTGATCACCGACTTTGCCTTGAAAAATGAGATTCTTCTCGATGAAGTGCAGGCGGGTGGCCGCATCCCCCTCATTATTGGACGTGGGCTCACCGATCGCGCTAGAAAAGCGCTTGGTCTAGGCGCATCCGAGGTCTTTAGACGGCCTCAGTTGCCGCCTGATAGTGGCAAGGGCTTTACCCTGGCCCAAAAGATGGTCGGTCGAGCGGCAGGGCTTAAGGGCGTGCGCCCTGGGGTCTATTGCGAACCCCATATGGCGACCGTTGGCTCACAAGATACGACGGGACCCATGACCCGGGATGAGCTTAAGGATCTTGCCTGCCTTGGATTCTCTGCTGATCTGGTGATGCAGTCATTCTGTCACACCGCGGCCTATCCAAAGCCGGTTGACGTTAAGGTGCATCACAGTCTTCCAGACTTCATCATGAACCGGGCCGGGGTGTCACTGCGTCCAGGTGATGGCATTATTCATTCTTGGCTCAACCGAATGCTGCTGCCGGATACCGTGGGCACCGGCGGGGATTCCCATACCCGCTTCCCGATTGGCATCTCGTTCCCTGCTGGTTCAGGGTTGGTGGCCTTTGCTGCTGCAACCGGCGTGATGCCACTTGATATGCCAGAATCCGTTTTGGTTCGATTCAAAGGCTCTCTAAAGCCGGGTATTACACTCCGCGATCTGGTTCACGCGATTCCTTATGCGGCTCTGAAGCGTGGGCTTTTGACGGTCGAAAAGAAAGGGAAGAAGAACGTTTTCAATGGCCGTATTCTTGAAATTGAAGGGCTTCCTGAGCTTAAGGTCGAGCAGGCTTTTGAGTTGGCCGATGCCTCGGCCGAGCGTTCCGCTGCAGCGTGTACCGTCCGTCTTCATCAGGCTCCAGTGGCTGAATACCTCAGGTCCAATATCGTTCTCTTAAGGTGGATGATCCATGAGGGATATGGGGACGTCAGGACGCTTCAAAGACGTATTGAGGCGATGGAGGCTTGGCTGTTGGCACCAACACTTCTCGAGCCTGATGCGGATGCCGAGTATGCGGAGATCATTGAGATTGATCTTGATGACATTAAGGAGCCTTTACTGTGTTGCCCGAATGACCCCGATGATGTCAAGCCCCTTTCAGAAGTCGCCGGGGTGGCCATTGATGAAGTATTCCTTGGATCCTGCATGACGAATATCGGTCATTTCAGGGCCGCGGGGCGGGTTCTTAATCAGTTTGGTCAGCAGGTGCCGGGTCGCCTCTGGGTGGTGCCCCCAACCCGAATGGATGAGGCGGAACTGACGGAGGAAGGTTATTACGGCATTTTTGGAAAGGCAGGTGCCCGCACCGAAGTGCCTGGCTGTTCGCTTTGTATGGGGAATCAGGCAAGAACTCAAGATGGAGCGACCGTGATCTCAACCTCCACTCGCAACTTCCCCAACCGGATGGGCGCAGGAACTCATGTCTATCTGGCCTCGGCGGAATTGGCCTCGGTGTGCTCGGTGCTAGGGAGAATCCCAGATCATAGTGAGTATATGAATTACATCGGGCAGCTCAGTGAAGTCGCCGATGAGACCTACCGTTACCTCAATTTCAATGAGATGCCCGCCTACAGTGACGTGTAACTTTCACCAAGTCCCCCCGATCTAAAAGGAGAGGGGGGCAAGGACTCCTTGCGGAGGTGCCGCTTGTTTGATGGTTATAAGCGATAGAATTAGTCCCTGAAGATATTTCGCTATCATCCTGATTTTAAGATCTTCGGGTGGAAGAATCGTTTACTCACTCCAAGGATCAATGGACCACGACACCCGGTGGCCCACCGATGAATCGCATCAAGAAATCAGTGATTTCAACGCTCGTACTGGTTTTGGCTTTAGGTTTTATTTCACCCAGGTAGCCGCTCTCCATTATCATGATGGTCTTAGATGTGGAGAGGTGTCATGAGCTTAAGTTTTACGGCTTATCAGAAGGCCCGCCGGTTACCGGATATCAGTTTTAGCCAAATTCCTTCGATGTTGACGGATCCAGATGCCTTCATCTGGCTGACGATTAAGGATCCGACTCCAGCGCAACTGAAAAAAATTCAAGAGCAGTTTAAGCTTCATGATTTAGCGGTCGAGGATGCAAGTTCTGCCCACCAACGGCCCAAGCTCGAGGCCTACGATGAAACGCTCTTTATGGCGCTTCATACGGCTCGCCTTCGCAATGAGGTGATCACCACGGGAGAGCTCCATAGCTTTATCCATCGAAAATTCCTCATTCTGATTCAGCATGGCGGGACCTCGCGTTATGATCGGGTCCAGGCTCGCTGTGAAAATTCGCCAAAACTCTTTGAAAATGGGGTGGGTTTCGCACTCTATGCGACCCTCGATTATTTGGTGGACCACTTCATTGTGATTGCCGGACATCTTCAGAGTAAGCTCGATGAATTAGAGCGAGTGATTTTCGAGACGCAGCTGGATGCGCCCTCCATCGAGGGGCTTTATGATCTCAAGCGTGAGGTCGCAAAACTCCACAATATGGCCGCGCCGATTGCGGCCATCTGTTCTGAATTAGAGCGCCTTCATCCGACCATCGCAACACCCGAACTTCATCCTTATTTTCGGGATATTGAGGATCATGTCGAACGGATTAACCGGGCGACTGTGATGTTGCGAGAAGCCCTCTCCGATGCCATGCAGGTCAATCTTGCCCTGGTGACCGTGAGGCAGAATGAGGTCGTCAAACGACTGGCAGGGTGGGGTGCGATCCTCGGTATCCCAACGATGGTTTTCAGCATGTACGGCATGAACTTTAAGCACATGCCTGAATATGACTGGACCTTAGGTTATCCCTTGACGCTCCTTTTAACGGCCTATGCCTGCAGGGCTCTTTATAAGCGGCTCAAGGATTCGAGCTGGCTTTAGGGCCTCAAGGGGGGGGCGGTGAGACTAATCACCCAGATCGGGTGATTGGTAAGCCCCCTTTAGGCAATTGATGGAGGTTACTTCAAAGGATCCATCAAGGCGAAGTGCCGTCAGCGTGCCCCCCCAAAGGCAACCCGTATCAAGACAGATGGTGTGATGGCTCCTATGAAAGCCGAGGGTTGACCAGTGACCAAAAAGGATCGACTGATTCTGGCTTTGGCGATCTGGGTGCATAAACCACGGGATGAGATCTTTGCGAAGAGGGTTTGGCTCCCCTTTTTCTTTCAGAAGAACGCGGCCTTCGGGTGAACAAAAGCGAAGGCGCGTCAGGCAGTTGGTAATGAAACGGAGGCGATCGAAGCCTTCAAGATCTTCCTCCCACAAATCCGGCTGATCGCCATACATGTGCCAGAGGAAATCCTGATAGGTAGGGCCTTGAAGGACCGATTCGACTTCTTTCGAAAGCTTGAGCGCCTGTTTGGTCGTCCATTGCGGCGGTAAACCTGCATGGACAAGATGCCATTCCTCCTGAGCGACCATCAGGGGAAGGTGGCGGAGCCAGCTCAAAAGTTCTTCTCGATCCGGCGCCTCGAGGACATCACGAAAGGTATCCCGGTGTTTGGTTCTTGAGATGCCTTCGGCAACCGCCAGAAGGTGAAGATCATGATTACCCAATACAGCGATGACGGCAGGGCCAAGTGCTTTGAGCGTCCTCAGGGTGGCCAACGATTTTGGTCCTCGGTTCACCAGATCCCCGGTTAACCAGATCTGATCTAAGACGGGATCAAAGTGAATGGCCTCCAGGAGTGCCTCTAGTTCATCGTGGCAGCCCTGAACGTCTCCAATGGCATAACGAGCCAAGGTGGGTCTCAGTGAAGAGTTCTTGGAACGGCTAGGGTAAAGGCAGGAATTTTGGCGTCAAACAGCTCGCCTGACTCTGAACGCATCTGATACGCACCTTCCATGGTCCCAACCGGGGTTTCAATCATGGCGGCGCTGGTATAGCGAAAAGCATGTCCAGGCGGAATATGGGGGGTTTCACCCACGACTCCTGCGCCCTGAACTTCCTGAATCTTGCCGTGGGCATCGGTGATCACCCAGTGTCTTGCGAGGAGACGTGCAGCTTCCTCACT
>JBEIRQ010000038.1:0-10034 GCA_040375885.1 Methylococcus sp. | reverse complement strand
TGGATACTTCGCATCGGCTTCATGCTGCGGGGCTGCTGCTGCTTGCTGCGGAACCTGAGCCACCGTCCCCGCAGAAGGGGTCGTTGCGAGCGCCCCTGAAGTTTTCTCGATCAACTCTGGATTTGAAAAAATCACTGAAGGCTGGAAGTTCCATGCCGGATACTTTTCTTCCGTGGCCATGGCCGTTGAAGCCATCAGGCTGATTCCTGCGAGCGATGCGACCGCCAACGTTTGGATCGTGTTCATTCTTAATCTCCAATCAATCATTTTTTTAACGTACAGCGGCCCTTCAGTATGACCGCAACCCCTTGTTGACTTTAAGGGCTAGGATTCCAGATTTAAGACCCTTGGGGCCCTTTAGAGGTTCCTTGCCACCCTTTTTTCAGCACGACGAAGGCCCATACTTTATCCCAAAATAACTCGCTGAGGAATTTTCAACGCCAAGGGACCCCTTCTCTCATTCTCTTAGAAAAGACCGGTGATATTCCCATCATCATCCACGTCAATGGCTTCGGCGGCCGGGGTCTTGGGTAAACCGGGCATGGTCATGATATCGCCCGCAATCGCCACCACAAAGCCTGCCCCATTGGCCAGACGAACTTCACGAATGTGAACCTGATGATCCTTCGGAGCGCCCCGCTCAAGGGGATCCGTTGAAAAGGACATCTGGGTCTTGGCCATACAGACAGGGTAGGAAGGATACTGTGAAGACCAAAGACTCAACTGCTCCTTGACCTTGGTATCGGCCGTGATGCTCCCGGCGCCGTAGATCTTGGTTGCTATCGCATGGATCTTATCCCACAAAGGGAGTTTTTCATCATAGACGTAGCGATGTTGGCCTGGTGCGGTATCCACTTGGCTCTCAACCACTTTGGCGAGTTCGAGGGCTCCCTGCCCTCCTTCAGCCCAATGCTTGGCCACGACGACCTTGACGCCAAGGGCTTCACAGGCTTGAAACAGCCAGTCAGTTTCAGCCGCTGTATCGAAGGTGAAGTGATTGATCGCTACGATACAGGGTAGACCGTAGTGCTCCTTGATATTGAAAACATGCTTTTCAAGGTTTGAGAAACCCGCCTTAAGCGCTTTGAGATCTTCCTGATTGAGTTGATCCTTAGCGAGACCGCCATGGTATTTGAGGGCACGGATGGTCGCTACCAACACCACAGCCGCCGGCTCAAGACCCGCCATCCGCGTTTTGATGTCGATAAACTTTTCAGCGCCAAGATCCGCGCCAAAACCGGCCTCGGTCACGACGTAGTCGGCGAGTTTAAGTGCCGTCCGGGTCGCCATGACGGTATTACAGCCATGTGCAATATTCGCAAAGGGACCGCCATGAATGAGGGCTAGATTTTTTTCAAGGGTCTGTACCAAATTTGGCTTGATCGCATCTTTGAGGAGGGCTGCCATCGCGCCATGCGCGTTGAGGTCACGGGCATAGATGGGGGTCTTACCATCCACCTGATAGCCAATAATAATGCGCCCAAGACGCTCTTTAAGATCCTTAAGGCCCTTGGCGAGACAAAGAATCGCCATAACTTCAGAGGCGACCACGATATCAAAACCATCTTCCCTAAGATAACCATTCGGGGTGCCACCGAGTCCGACGACGATCTTTCGAAGCGCCCGGTCATTCATGTCAACCACCCGCTTCCATTGGATCCGACGAGGATCAATTTGAAGCGCGTTACCCTGCGTGATGTGGTTATCAATCAGCGCAGCCAGAAGATTATGAGCGACGCCGATGGCATGAAAATCACCGGT
Organism: Methylococcus sp.; assembly: GCA_040375885.1. Classification (GTDB taxonomy): domain Bacteria; phylum Pseudomonadota; class Gammaproteobacteria; order Methylococcales; family Methylococcaceae; genus UBA6136. The sequence goes on along the minus strand of JBEIRQ010000038.1, from coordinate 8,273 downwards.
AAAGTGGAGATTAATGTCCTCCATCGGCACCACTTGAGCATAGCCCCCCCCGGCCGCACCCCCCTTCATCCCAAAGCAGGGTCCAAGGGACGGCTCCCTGAGACAGATGACGGTTTTCTTCCCGATCAGGTTAAGTGCATCACCCAGCCCGACCGTGGTGGTGGTCTTCCCTTCCCCCGCCGGAGTCGGGCTGATCGCCGTCACCAGGATCAGTTTGCCATTGGGTCGGTCTTCTAGCGCGTGGATATAATCCAGCGAGAGTTTCGCTTTGTAGTGGCCATAGGGGTCCATGGCACTCAAAGGGATGCCCAACCGCTCACCGGCCAGTGTCGTGATAGGTTCAAGAGGGGCGGCTCGGGCAATATCAATATCCGACATGCTGTTTCCTTAAAGGGGCGCGCAAGAGGCTTGAGCGCTTTAAATGATGGGATTTATGGTGTTTCAGCGACCGCAACATTTCTTGTATTTTTTATCACTGCCACAGGGACAGGGCGCATTTTTAAGCGGCTGCCCAAGATGGGCAATCTTGCCGTGGAAAGGGAATGTCGCATCGAGATACAGCCACTGACCCCGAGATCGATTAAAGCGGCTGATCTCATGAAAAAGATAGGTATCTTCGCCGAGTTCATAACGCGCCTTAAATTCGACCACGCCACGCTCATCGGTTTCACCGCCGCCAATGGTCTTGATGATTTCAAGGCTCGACCAGCGCCGCTCATCCTTATCAAACCCCAGCTGCTTAGGACGCGTCGTCAAATCCCAAGATTGTAGAATATAGTCCGCCTGATGCAGCTGGAATGCCGCAAATCGGGACCGCATTAAGATTTCAGCGGTGGGCGGCTGGGACGCCGCTAGGAGATAAGGCCCGCAGCAGGTCCCAAAGGTCTCACCAGAAAAACAGGCACACGGGAGAAAAGGATCCAACATGGTCATCGAAGAGGTAAAAAAATGATTTTAGCATCGAGACCCCTCGTTTGGCGCCTAGATCCTGGGCCCCTCACCCGAACCATATCTCAAGACTAAGGCCAGCCTGCGTTATGACCCTAGTGCGCTTTGCAGCGGACGTCCTTCACTGGTTCGATGACCATGGGCGGAAACACCTCCCCTGGCAAATCCGCCGGGAGCCCTACACCGTGTGGATCTCCGAAATCATGTTGCAGCAAACGCAGGTGCAAACGGTCATCCCCTACTATGAGCGATTCATGGCTCGTTTTCCGACCATTGAACACCTGGCCAAGGCGCCTCGGGACGACGTGATGGCCCATTGGGCGGGCCTTGGCTATTACGCCAGAGCCAGGCATCTTAAGACCACCGCCGAAAAGATCCTGACGCACTATCAGGGCCACTTTCCTTCGGATAGGGCGACCATTGAATCGCTGCCGGGGATTGGTCGATCGACGGCTGGGGCGATTTTGAGTTTAGGATTCAGGCAGCGAGCCGCCATTCTCGATGGCAACGTCAAGCGCGTTCTGGCTCGTCATGCCGGCATCGAGGGATGGCCAGGACATGCAGGCGTCCTCAAGACGCTCTGGGAGGTGAGTGAAGCGAGAACCCCCATGGCCCGGTTTGACGATTACAATCAAGCCATGATGGATCTGGGTGCGCTGATCTGCACCCATCGCCGGCCCGCCTGCGACCTATGTCCCATCATGGGGGATTGCTCTGCCTATCAATCGGGACGTCAAGACACCCTGCCGGCCCCCAAACCAAAGCGTCAGCAACCCATCCGGAACCTTTGGATGCTGGTCTTAGTTCATCCACACCGTGGTCTCTATTTGGTGCAGCGGCCGGATGCCGGGATCTGGGGAGGATTGATGAGCCTCCCTGAGTTTGAATCGATCAAAGCCTTGGAGGACTGGTACGAGCGGCACAATCAGGGCAAAATTGAAGACGCGTGGATCGCGCCCAAACGGCGGCACACCTTCAGTCACTACCATTTGGACTTTATCCCGGTGATCGCCCCATGGATCGGGGATGAGGAAGTCCCCTGGCTTCAAGGGGGTTGGGTTTTGCCGGACGATCTCCAAGCTCTCCCGGCACCCATTGAAAAGCTGCTGAAGGATCCTAAGACCTTAAAACCATTGTCCAAGGAGGACCTCATCTCATGACCCGCATGATTCATTGCCTTCGCCTCGACAAAGAGGCTGAAGCCATGACCAAAGCCCCATTTCCAGGCCCTGAAGGGCAGCGTAGTGTTGATCACATCTCGAAAGACGCCTGGGCTGAATGGCTCAAGCTCCAGACAATGCTCATTAATGAGCACCGCCTGACCCCATTTGAACCCGAACACAAGAAATATCTCGCCAAAGAACGGGAGAAGTTTCTCTTCGGGGGGGCCAGCGAGATGCCCGAAGGCTATCGCCCCCCCGCCTAAAAGACCTACTCCTCCTCGGGATCAGGCTCGCTGGTCTCCAGCGGAACCGTTTTGACCCTCGCGGGCGATGAGCGGCTCGATGAGGGCCTTGAAATCCTCAAAGGCGGTGGATCGATCTCCGTGGTCGAGTCACTTTGCGGCTGATAAGGATTGGATGGCGAATAAACAGGGTCCTGATCGAGGCTGCCATCGGGCATGTTAGCGTCATAAGGGACGGGTTCGTATGGGCTTGAACTTGCTCCTGGAGGGGCGCTCCGATGAGAGGAAGGCAGCCGCTCCCGGGGTGCTGGGTTAGGATCTTCCTCGGCAGCATGCGGAGAGGGGGCGAGACCTTCATCAGAAGCCGCACTTTGCTCCCAGCCACTTCCGACACCGCCAATCACGACAGGAATACCGGTTGGCTTTTCAACCGCCCGGCGAACCTTCTCCATGCTGACTTCGGCGCCGGTCTTTTCCCGTTCTTTCTCAATCTCGCTTTGGGCCAAGCGCAACAGGAATCGCGAGCGCTTGTCGTCCTCCCGCTGCAGCTGTTCCTTCGAGATATTGTCATCCGGATCGTGGGGTGAAATGCCGACATCTTCATCGAGAGGTTGGCTGACTTCCATATAAAGCTTGCCGTCTTTGTAGCCGAGCTTGATCGGTTGATTGACCAGGTAAACCGGGGAGCCAACCGGAATCAAGGGAAACAGCTTGGCAATATCCTCGTTATACATGCGCATGCAACCATGGGTCACCCGCATCCCGATGCCATCGGCCTTTGCCGCATCGGTTCCATGAATCAGATAGCCCGCAACACCTAGCCGCATGGCAAATTTCCCTAAGGGATTGTCAGGACCCGGCGGCACCACATCCGGCAACGGATCACCCTTTGCTGCATGCTCTCGCTTGATCGAAGCCGGGGGGGTCCAGGAGGGATCCTTCTGCTTATGGACGACGGAGGTCTTGCCGATGGGGGTCCGCCAATCCATCCGTCCCATACTGACGGGATAAGTGATGACCTCGTTTAATGACGCCGACTCAAACTGAGGCTCTTTCGGCACCGGAGGTGCGTGGGGTTTAGGCGGCGGCGCAGGTGTTTTTGAAGCGACCTTGGCCCCAGGCTTCAGGCCAGAAGCCGATCCTGGCTTACCGGCCACCGAGGGCTTCTTGGGGTCAGCCTTTGGCTTTGGGGGGGCGACCGGCTTTCTAGCCGGTATGGGGGCCGGCTTGATTGGGAAATAGTAGAGCCTCATCTCCGGAATATTGACCACAATCCCTGCCCGTGGCGCATTGGGCAGAATGTATTGCTGTGGAATCAAAACCTGAGTGCCCTCCTTCGGCAACCAACGATCCACCGTTGGATTGGCCATAGTCATCTCTTCCTGACCAACACTAAAGCGGCGGGCTATATCGATGAGCGTATCTTCCTGATGGGCTCGGGTATGTCGGGTCGCCCCGATCAAGTCATCCCCAGGGGCTGGCGCATGAAACGACTCAGCCTGGGCCGGTCCCGTCGAGGTGAAGACCATCACAGAGGCGATAACCAAGCTCTGGAGAGATCTGAAGAAAGAGGAGGAATGAAGGATGAATCGCATAACTAAAACCTGATCTTAGACGGCCTGCGGCTTTTTTTCTCCGCCGAACCAATTCAACAAAACCGGAATGAAGGCGGCTATTTCGAGCCGCATGATGGCGAAATCACCATCGAATTGGGCAGCCACGTCCTCCGAGGCCACCTCGGCCCGAGCCTCCTGGAGCGTATCGAGAAACCGAAGCCGCCGAATAGTGAGGTGTTCATCGAGGACCAAAGAGAAACGATCATTCCAGCTAAAGGCCAGCTTGATGACTTCTTTGCCCGCCTCGATGTGATGACGAATCTCAGGGGCATCAAGATCCTGTCGACGGCAACGCACGATGCTGCCATCCTCTTCAGGCGATTTCAGCTCACATTCGCTTTCAAGGATGACCTCCTCTGGCATGAGCCCCCCCGCAACCCAGCGCGTCATGACAGCGGGTGGCGGCTCAACCGGAGCAATCGGACGCACCGGAAAACCATCGAGCGTCTGCCGAAGCACCGCGACAAAGTCCTCCGCCTTCTTGGGACTCGCGGCATCCACCACCAGCCAGCCATTGCGGGTATCGAGATAGCCGTAGGTCCTTCTGCTCTGAGTAAAGGCGCGGGGCATCATGTCCTGAAGCACCTCGTCACGAACCGCCTCGCGTTCCTTCTTCCGAAGGGAGCGGGCTTCTCGAGATTCCACCTCAGCAATACGCTCTTGGACCTGTTCATTGACCGCACCGCTTGGAAGAATCCGCTCTTCCCGCTTGAGGCAGAAAAGGAAGTCGCCCCCCCCCCTGATGCACTAAAGGCGCATGCTCGAGGGGAATGGGCGAACACCACCCATCACTAAAGGATTCGAGCACACCGCACGGAGTGAAGGCGCGCGCTTTCAGATGTTCTTCAAAGGCCGCTGCATCGAGCGTGAAGGGTTCTTGAAGACGAAGCAAAACGAGGTTTTTAAACCACATGATTCAAAAGATAAGGCAAAGACTGTGATTATGGCGATCGTGCTGCTTTTTGTCACTCAAAACCCCTGGTTTTACGTGGTTTGTTTCGTGATCAACAACAATCAACCGCTAAGGTTTGGCCTTTAGCTCCATCATCAGGATAATGAGCGGCCCGTCCTTCTCAAAGTGCTGACCCCATGAACGTTCGTATCCTATCCATGGTGATCCTCATCGCAAGTGATCAGCGAGCGGCGCTGGCCGAAACGGCCTTTGTGAGCCTTGAAAAAGATCACGCCGTCGCCATGGTCCAACTGCCTGAAGGAAAACTCGAGGGCACCTTCAAAGTCGGACAAAGACCCCGGGGCATCGCTTTAAGTCCTGATCATCAATCACTCTTTGTGGCGGTGTCTGATGACGATGTCATCAAGGTCTTTGATGCCAAGACCCATCAGGTCAAGGGCCAGCTCGCCTCCGGCAAGGACCCCGAGACCTTTGTGGTTGATCCTCGCGGCGAATGGCTGATCGCTTCCAATGAGAACGATAACCAAATTACGGTGATCGATCTTAAAACTTTTAAAAAGGTAAAATCGATCCCGGTCGGGATTGAACCTGAGGGCATCGCCATCAGCTCCGATGGCGCCCTCATCGCGAGTACCAGTGAAACCACGAATATGGTGCACTGGATCGATCGAAATTCGCTGTCGATCCTAGATAATACCCTGGTGGATCCACGGCCACGGGCGTGTACTTTTACCGAAGATCATCAGGAACTTTGGGTTAGCTCCGAAATGGCGGGAACCGTTACCGTGCTTGATGCCACCACCCACCAGATGATCACCAAAATCCATTTTAAGATCCCCGGGGTGACCATGGAAAAAATCCAGCCCGTCGGCATCCAGATCGATCGAAAACGCCAGCGTGCCTATGTCGCCTTAGGCCCCTCGAACCGAGTGGCCGTCATTGACGCCAAAACCTACCAAGTCCTTGACTATCTTCTGGTCGGCCAAAGGGTCTGGCAATTGGCCTTTACGCCCGATCAGCGTTTTCTATCCACCACCAACGGGATCAGCAACGACATCTCGATCATTGATCTTGAAAAACGCAAGGTCACGAAGTCGGTTGCCGTTGGCCAATCCCCCTGGGGCATCGCCATCGCACCATGAGTCATAGCGCCATTCTCTGCATTGATAAGATCAGCTATACCTACGGCCCCAAAAAGGCGCTGGATCGGGTTTCATTTACTGTCAAGGAAGGTCAGTGCGCCATCCTTCTAGGACCCAACGGCGCGGGCAAATCGACCCTCTTTTCGCTGATCACCCATCTCTACGATGCCCCCTCAGGGACCATCACCATCGATGGACAGGATATCCGCCTAAAACCACTCAAGGCGCTGAAGGCTCTGGGGGTGGTGTTTCAGCAATCAACGCTGGATCTTGATCTCAGTGTTCGCCAAAACCTCCTATATCACGCGGCACTTCACGGTATTAAACGCCGAGAGGCCGAGCTTCGAATCGATGAGGAACTGACCCGTTTTGGGATGCTCGAACGGGCGGATGAAAAGACAAGACAACTCAACGGTGGCCACCGAAGGCGGGTGGAGATCGCAAGAGCCCTGATCCACCGACCAAGGCTACTGCTCCTCGATGAACCGACCGTAGGCCTTGATGTTCCCAGTCGAAAAGCGCTGGTCGATCATATCCATAGCCTTTGCCGAGAACGACAGCTGGCGGTCCTCTGGGCCACCCATCTCATCGATGAAATCGCCCCCAAGGATCATCTCATTATTCTCCACCAGGGCCAATTGAAGGCCACAGGAGAGGTGAATGACGTCCTCGATCAAACCGGCCACGCATCCATCGAAGCGGCCTTTTCTCAACTGACTGGACGTCAGGAGCGCGCCCTATGATGATGCATGCACTGAGGGCTTTGATCGGCATCATGAGTCGTGAATGCCTCCGCTTCGTGCATCAGCGCGAGCGTTTTATTTCAGCCTTGGTTCGCCCACTCCTTTGGCTCTTTATTTTCGCCGCCGGCTTTAGATCCACCCTTGGGGTCGCCATTATCCCTCCCTATGAAACCTACGTTCTCTATGAGGTTTACATTACCCCCGGGCTTTTAGGGATGGTGCAATTATTCAACGGTATGCAAAGTTCTCTATCGATGGTCTATGATCGTGAAATGGGCAGCATGAAGACCCTGCTGGTCAGTCCCTTGCCACGAAGCTTTCTTCTGACCAGCAAACTGTTAGCCGGCGTTCTCATCTCAGTGATTCAGGCCATCGTGTTTCTCCTGATCGCCGCCGCCTACGGCATCGAAATACCCGCCATCGGTTTCCTTACCGTCCTCCCGGCACTCATCCTCTCAGGCCTCATGTTGGGTGCCCTTGGGCTGTTGCTGTCGTCCTTTATTAAGCAATTAGAAAACTTTGCAGGGGTGATGAATTTCGTGATCTTCCCGATGTTTTTCTTATCGAGCGCCCTTTATCCTCTCTGGCGAATAAAGGAGTCAAACCCAACACTCGCTCTCCTCGCGGGCTATAACCCCTTCACCGCCGCGGTCGAACTGATCCGGTTTGCCCTTTATGGGCAATTCAACCTCCAAGCGGCGCTGATCACCCTCTTCAGTCTTCTCTTTTTTTTAGGGATGGCCATTTGGGGCTATAACCCATCGAAAGGCATGATGAGCCGTCGTTCCTAAAGGTGAGAAAGAAGGCGTATCCTTTAACCAGCACGGAGCTCCCCTTAAAAGAATGTCGGGTAGAATGACCCCTCATAAAAGATAGGCCCTTGGAGATTCATTCGGTGCTGAACCACAACCATAAAACCATTTTGGTGACCGGCGGAGCCGGCTTCATTGGTGGTAACTTCGTGATCCGTCAGATCACCCAAGGGGGCGTCCACGTCATCAATCTCGACGCCCTCACCTACGCGGGCAATCTCGATACCCTCGATGCCGTCGAAGATGATCCAAAACTTGAATTTGTCTTAGGATCGATCGGTGATAGCGCCCTGGTGGATTATCTTCTTAATCGCCACCAGCCCTCGGCCATCATCAATTTTGCCGCCGAAAGTCACGTCGATCGCTCCATCGATTCTCCTGAGGCCTTCATTCAAACCAACGTCCTTGGCACCTTTTATCTGCTTGAGTCGGCCCGGAAGTACTGGCGCGGCCTTGATGAAGCTCAGCAAAAAGAATTTCGCTTCCTGCAGGTGTCCACCGATGAGGTCTATGGGAGCCTCGGGGCAACTGGACAATTTACCGAGACGACCGCCTATCAGCCCAATTCGCCCTACTCGGCGTCTAAAGCCAGTTCAGACCATCTCGTTAGGGCCTATTTCCATACCTATGGTTTACCGGTCTTAACGACGAATTGCTCCAATAATTACGGACCCTATCACTTCCCAGAAAAACT
>JBEIRQ010000361.1:0-2104 GCA_040375885.1 Methylococcus sp. | reverse complement strand
TAATAGGGCCCCTCATCAAACCACCGTGTGGTTGCAGAAACACCGAAGACATTGGCAAAGGCTCTCACCGAGAGATCATTCACCGGGGCTGTTTGGCCATTCCCAAGGAGGTAACGATCGGCATCAAATTGAATGTAACGATCCCCCGCGTAGACCCCTTCTGGCTGTTGCGATCCGGCATCAAGCCCCACGGTTCCGAGGATTTTATGCCCGAAATCGCCATCGGCAGCAGCCCCCGTAACCAGGGTGGCGAGGGCCAGACAGAGGCCCCACCGTTGCTTCAAGCACCGACTCATCTATTTCGCGTCAGATCTTAATGAGCCATCTGCAGCCCTTTAAGGCGCTGAGCGACGACTTTCGCATCCAAGGCAGGATCGACATCATCATTGATATCTCGAATGTTGAGATCAGGATCGATAATGAAGGTCCAGCGTTTAGCCATGTTAACGACCGGCATCTTGACCCCATAAGCATCCGTGACCCGGGCATCCGCATCAGAAAATAAGGTGAAATTAAGATGATGCTCATCATGGAAGGCCTTTAGGGCCGGTACGGTATCGGTACTTACCCCATAGACCTCCGCATGAAGATCTCTGACCGCCTTCAGGGCATCGCGAAAGGCACAGGCTTGGGTCGTGCATCCAGGGGTCCCCGCCTTGGGGTAAAAATAAAGCACGGTCCAACCCACCCCACGCCGAGACTCCAAAGAAAAAGCCGCGCCATTCTGGTCCTTCAGTTCAAACAGAGGCGCCTTCTCACCCACCTTCACTCCTTGTGAAAAGGCGATCGGTGAATAGGAAAGCATCAGGGCTAAGAGAACAATAAGGGGTTTCATGGGGCTTTCTCCTGGTTGTCTTGGGGCGCCACTGGGACCACATTAAAGCTCGGTGGTTCCATGAGCTTCTTTTCAGTCCCCGGCTTTTTAGCGGCCACGATACGCTGATCATCTTCAAGCTCCTGAAGATTGGTCCCACATTGATCAAGGCAAGCATCAAGATCAGGACCGCATTGATCAAATTGGTGTTCTTTGGGTAAAGGCGTAATGCAAGGACCTTGGCCTTGGACGGCCCCGGGGTACTTTCGAAGACAAATCCAATAGTTTTCCTTCGCCTTATCATAATCGAGGCGTTGGGCTTCATTGATACGGGCATAGAACTGGCTGCACGATTGCCCATTACTTAGGCATTGAAGACCGCAAGCATGGCGCTGGTCCTCATTAGGGCTCTCAAAAGGAAGTCCGCCCGCACAGCCTACTAGGGCCATAGCCACAAAGAGGATGAGGCTTGCTAGAATTGGCCGGTAGGAAAGAAACGTGTGTGCTTTTTCAATCGTCTCAAAAAGTTGACGACCAACGCCAGTTGGCATAGCGTTACATCCAACAACCTCCGATTGAAATGATTTTGCTAAACTCATCGCGAATGCACCGATAACAATGAGAAGAGGAGCTGATCGATTGAAAAAATATTGCTTTCATTGTGCCATGCTCGCACTGATCGTGGTGACAGTCAGCGGTTGCAGTAGCATCAGAAGTCGGACCGAGACTCCGAGTGAAGAGTGGACGGTCTATCCAGGGGTTCAGCAAGATGGGTCTGACCTTCTCAAGGCGTTCGAGGGGAATCTTAAAGGGCCCCAGTGGACCATGGCCGTGGTAGTCCCCTTCTTGATTGCAGATACACCCTTTTCGGTTCTCCTCGATACCGTTGCCCTCCCTTACGATGCGTACCTCGTATCGCAAAATCCAAGCAAAGACAACGATTGATTGACCGAGGGGAGGGATTCACCCGTCGGCGGCCAAACCCTCGGCGTCCTCTTTTCAACGAGGCTGATCTGATGGACGTTTAGAAAACAGGAGATGGGCGCCTTTTGTCTCTTCGAAAAAATGAAGGGCCTAGGCTTCCAATCTCCCCTCTTTCCGTCTAAGGCTAAAAAACCTCAAACTCCCGCATCATCCCCATATCCTCATGTTCGAGATTATGGCAGTGATACATAAAGACCCCTTTAAAGTCATTGAATGGCTTGATGAGCCTGACTCTTTCCCCGGGCATCACCAGGACGGTGTCTTTGTAACCCGAACTCATAAGTCCATTCTTAACGGTCCCATAGC
>JBEIRQ010000392.1:0-1867 GCA_040375885.1 Methylococcus sp. | reverse complement strand
TGAATACAGACATTGAGTAGGCCCATGACCGGTGGCCGTTGATCATTCAAACGCTCAGCAATCTTTAAACGGTCAATGCCATGGACCCAGCTAAATCGTTCCGCAATTTGCCGGGTCTTGTTGCTTTGGAGGGGTCCTATGAAATGCCAGATAATGTCTTCAACGTCCCTCAAAGCCGTCTGCTTAGAAAGCGCCTCTTGGAGATAATTCTCACCGAAATGATATTGGCCATAGCCAACGGCCTCTCGAATGGCCTCAGGGGGCTGCGTTTTACTCACCGCGACCAGGGACACAGAGCCTCGCGGCCTCTCAGCAGCATCAAGGGCAAGGTCCATCAGTCGATGGACGAATTCAAGGCCTAATTGAATGGAATGATGTCCCATCACGGTATAATCACCTTAACTATCGAAAAACGCCCCAACCCGCTTCCTTTAGATAGCCAGAGGATCGAGACGCGACGGAGCTAATAATGGATCCTATACTACCTTGATTGCGCGATGTTCAGCCCCATGATGATCCCGTTGCTCATTATCATCGGCGGCAGCCTCCTATTGATTCTCTACCGCCTTTTCAAGCGAGCAGAAAGCGGGCGCCTGAGTTACGTGCGACAAGATTTCTTGATGCCTCCTGAAGATCGCCTTTTCTATCGATCACTCAAAGAGGCCATCGGTGATGAATACGTCATTTTCGGCAGGATTCCCGTTGACGACCTCATTACGCCTCGCGGCAACCGAGGTTTAGACCCTTGGCTACAAAGCCTTCATGACCAGGGCGATAGCCATTTCCCTTTTGTTCTCTGCCGCAACGAAGATCTATCGATCGCCTGTGCAATCCAACTCATACAGCACCGAAGTATTTCAACGAATCGAAAGAAAAGAGGGCCCAACAGCGAATCAGCGCTTAAAGCTATTTGCCTGGCTTCTGGTCTGCCATTGATTCAGCTTGAGGCGGGACCCTTTTATGACCGCCTCGATATTCGAGAGGCTATTGCTGAGGCGGTGAGGAGAGAACCCCTCTTCATCACCGAATCAGATGGCCGTAAAGAACCTAAAATCACCTCACTCGATCGTTTGGATCACTGAAGACATGGCGATGGAACCCACCCTTTACGTGATCGCTAGTTGTGACCGCTGCCGGGCCGCCATTCGCTGGCTGCGTGCCGAAGGCCGACCATTTTTAATACATGATATCCGTCAAGATGGCCTTGATCCTCAAAGACTCGATGCTTGGTTAGCGCATTTTGGCCATGAAAAACTATTAAACCGAAACAGCACGACCTGGCGAAACCTTGATGACCATGAAAAATCAGCGATCAATCAAGAAGCGATTCACTCGTTGCTACTTCGATACCCCACCCTCATCAAGCGGCCTATCCTTGAGAGCAGCCGTGGCTTGACGCTGGGTTTTGATCCAATCGACTATGGACGCTATTTATGAGCGAAACTCTTGATCTGACGTGTCAATTCATCCGCTGTCGCTCGATCACACCAGACGATGCCGGCTGCATGGAGATTATTCAGCAGCGCTTAGAACCACGGGGCTTCAGCATTGAACAACTTGATTTTGGGAAAACCCGGAACCTCTTTGTACGCCATGGTAAAGAAAGACCCCTCCTCGTCTTTCTAGGTCATACCGATGTGGTGCCCTCAGGCCCTGAAAGCGACTGGTCTCACCCCCCCTTCGAACCCACGATCGTCGACGGCATTCTCTATGGCCGTGGTGCTGCAGACATGAAAAGTGGCGTGGCGGCGATGGTGACCGCCCTCGAACGATTTTCCAGTCATCATCCAAACCATAAAGGTTCGGTCGCCATGTTGATGACCAGTGATGAAGAAGGCGCGGCCACGGATGGGGTCGTTAAAGTGAT
>JBEIRQ010000105.1:0-6035 GCA_040375885.1 Methylococcus sp. | reverse complement strand
GATGGATGGGTTGATAAAGGTCGTTTCAGCGAATGGCCATGGGGCCCCGTAAGCCTTGAGATAATGGGATAAGAGGACGGAGAAAGCGAGTATGCCTCTTAGGGCATCGAGCTGCGGGTAATAATGAGCTGGGACATGACGTTGATCATCCATGATCGTGTGGCCTCAAATTGGGTGGCGACTCGAGTCGCTTGTTAGTTATCTATCAGGTCTTAAACTTCGTTAAACCCCCAATTTTACACACCCACCCTGACATCATGAAGCCCTGAAGGAGAGAGGGGTCGCTACCACAGCGCACCTCGTTCTAGCAGAGTGACCTTTTTACCGCCGGTCCCTATGGAGTCACAGAGGTAAGGCGAGCTTAACTTTTTAGAGGGTTGTGGGTGCGGTGAATGTTGCCCAGGATCAACTCATGAAAAGCCAAGATAAGCGGCTGGCTACCTGTCTTGCAGAGGTTCACTGGCCAAGGGATCCCTCCTGGGTCTCATGCACAACCTCAGTATGGACCAGCGTGTTTTCTCTTAACCCAGCGTCACTTCACAATGGTGATAACAACCTGATCGCAGACCTCCGGCTTTTTGGCGGTCCCTAGGGTACAGAGTTTGAGGTTGCCCTTCATCGTTGCCATCTTGAGACTTGGACTAAAAATGAAAGAGCCTCGATGGATCTTGCCGGCCGCTATGGGTCGATATGTCGCGCCATCGTGTGTGAATTAAAGGCGTATGCTTTGGGTGGGATCAAAAAGGGTGTGACTGAACTGCCAGGTAATCGCCGTTTTGGTTCCAACTTTGATGTTGGTTGGTGCTTTGATGATCAAGCTTTTGATCGCCACTTGGGCATTATCGCTGACGCTATCCTTTCCGTCGCTGACGGAAAGGGTAAACGTATAGAGTCCTGGGTGGTTCGCCGTGAAGCTTAGGGTGCTGGTGTTTCGATTGATCAGGGTCACCGAAGCGCCCGCTATCTGCGTCCATTCATAACTCAGTGGCGCGGGCAATTCATCAGGATCAGTGCTTTGATTGCCATGGAGGGTCACCTCTTTTCCTGCTAATTGGGTGGTGTTGCCACCGGCATTGGCCATGGGCGGCTTATTTTGGAGGAGCGATCCTCTGCCGGCAAAGGTCAAAGTCCCATCGGCGGTGAGGTTCCAGTCTCCGGCCTTACGGGCCAGGCCATCCCCTGAATAGCCCGTTGGATTCGTCACAAAATAGAAGGCGAGGGGGGATCCTACGGTGCCTGTGGTACTGCCAGCCACCCGATTCCAGAGACTTCCATTCCATTGGTTGCTGTTGAAAGCCCCAGGGGTTCCGGCGTTGAAAATATCCGATGAGCCCGTTAAATAGCTGAAATAGATCTGGATGGTCTGTCGAACACTGTCAATGCCGACCCAATCAGTGCTAAAGATGCTGCCCCCGTTGGCGGCGGAGAGGAGAACGCCCCAACTGTTGGCGTTGGATTGATCCGACTTCAGGGAATTATGAGCGCTCACATTGAAAATCAGGTTGGTTTTACCCCTGAAGGCCGAATAATTAGGATCTAGCCCTAGGTTAAAGACGCCGGTTGGTTGGACGAGGAACTTGTCTTGGGTGATTTCAAGATCCTTGTAATAGGTTTTGGTCGTAGCAGGATCAAACACCGTAACGACTAATGAGGAGGGAGAACCATTGGCCCCATCACTGGTCAGAGCATCACTGGATCCTTCAAACCCCAATAGACCTATTAATAAGATTGATCGAATGCGGGTAGCAGCAGCTTTTTTCATTGTTTGATGACTCCTCTGCAGTTATCAAGCAGGCTGCCGCGGGGTTGATGCGTATAGGCCGTTAGGGGGTTCAGAGGGTCAAAGACGGTTGGACTTGGGTAACCTTGGCCAGTGGTCGCGATATAAGTGCCGGTTCCAAAGGTTTGATTGATTGATGCATTGAGTGCTCCAAAGACTTGTGGGCTCGAAGCGTCATTGGCTATGCGGTTCAGGACCGTTAAAAGGTCGCCGGATGGTTTCGGTGCTCGTTTTCTAAAGACATAACTGCCTTCTGTGAAATACGGGTAATTGCCGTTATACACTTCCTGAACCGTTGGAGCGAAACCGTCAATCTTGATGTAACGATAGTCAAGGCTTAAAGTCAGATTTCGTTCGGTGGTCAGCATCCCAATGGCGAAAGCTGTGTTCCCTTTGGGATTAAAGACACCACTTCGTCCACCACTCAGGTTATCAAGGCAGATCTCCTCTAGAGATACCTGGCTGGGCGCCAAAACCACGGGGCCGATGGTCGGGTTGCTGATGTTGACGGGGACTCTGGCGCCAGGAGTACAGGGATTATTGAGGAAATAAGCATTCACAGCCGCCTGGGTGCTGGCGCCGATGTTTCTTCTACAGAGATGGACTAGATCCGTGGTGAGGGGTGATTGCGCAAATTCGGTGAGTGGGGTGCTTTTGCCGCCGACATCAATGAGAACCTCTGTCCACTTGGCAATGTTGCCGGCGAAAAGATCACTTAGCGTCGCTTTACTCAAGCTCGGCATACAGTCGAGGGTCTCTTTCTTAAGACAGGTGCTGGCGATGGTTCCTTGAGCGATCTGAGCCGCTTGAAGGGCGTCTCTCAGGTTTTTGCTAACGGGGGTGTTTTGAATGACAGCCCCTGAATTGATGACGTTGAGTGTGGCCGCTACGATGGTTGGATCGGGTTCACGGTATGTTTGATCATCGATGGATGCGCTGAAATTGGAATCTCTCAAGAGGCCCGGGTCGACGTCTAACATCCCTGCATCTGGAATGTCAGGAAAAAGATCACCCAGCTGACTGGTCCTGCAGGTGTAGGCCGTGGTGGATCCTGAGGTCAGTGCGCATTGCCCAGGGCTGATGGAATTAGTGATGCCCATGAACTGAATCTTCTTGTTCGGTTCGAGAAGTGGGTAGAGGCCCGTTACCGCACCACTTCGGTTTCGCTTAAGGACAAGGAGTTTCGGGTTCACCTGGCCGAGCCCTTGGAGACGGTTGTTATCCAATTGGCAAAACCAGGCTCTCCAAAAGGTCCCTTGGCCTCCGATATCCGCATCCTTATAGGTGCTTAAGGTGCCGCTGATACAGAGTCCATCATTGCCATTAGGGCCTTTTAGGACCTTATCAATGTTGTTGTCCTGGATAGTTGACCCTGCGATCTTGAGGGTGATGTCTGGAAGATCGCTGGGGGTTAAGGGTGCAGCTTCGGTTATTCCGGCCAGTGCAACCCCGAACAACACCATCGCACGCAGTTCGAATCTCATGTTTTATATCTCAAGTCAACAAATATGTACAAATGTACATAGACTGATTATTTCGTCACAAGATGGATCGTAAATCAAGGATTGATTGATGACATATTTCATTCTGTACCCTTATTATCGGGCATCTATCGACGACGGGATGCTTCAAAAAAGGAAGATGTAGGGTAGGTTATATACAGCCTTTGGCTGATCGGATATCTTCAAGGGAGTTTTTTTAGGAGGGACAGATGCACTTATCCATAACGCATTTAAAGAGGCTCATGGCGGCCAGCCTTCTGATGGGATCCTCAGCGATCGCAGGTACTGTTCAGGTGGCCGTAGCCAGTAATTTCATTGGCGCCATGGATGAACTGGTCCCTGCTTTTCAGAAACGAAGTGGACATCAAGTTGCAGTCGTCCCAGGCAGCACCGGCAAGTTCTACTCGCAGATCAAATCGGGAGCACCGTTTGAGGTGCTCCTATCGGCCGATCAGGCCACACCAGCCAAGCTTGAAAAGGAGGGTTTGGCCGTTCGGGGAACGCCATTTAGCTACGCCGAGGGTCAATTGGTCCTCTGGAGTGAAACCCCAGGTTTCATTGATGATGGCGAAAAGGTATTAAAGGCCGGAAGATTCCAGCACCTGAGTCTTGCGAACCCAAAGACTGCGCCCTATGGTCTTGCTGCAATCGAAGTTATCCATCACCTTGGACTCGAGCCTGTGCTCGAGGCCAAGATAGTCTTAGGAGAGAATATCGCCCAAGCCCATCAATTTGTGGCTACCCGAAATGCTGAGCTTGGTTTTATCGCTAAGTCACAGGTCTACAAAGGTGGAAGACTGACAAGCGGCTCGGGTTGGGTTGTTCCTAAGCGTCTTTATTCACCGATTGTTCAGGATGCCGTTCTCTTGAAGCCGGGTGAAAAAAATGCAGCGGCACAGGCATTCCTCGCGTTCCTGAAGACCCCCGAGGCAAAAGTGATCATGACCCAATTGGGCTATGAGATTCCATAGTTCCGAGGCAATAAGCCCTTTATTTTTCGTGGGAGTAAGGGTCGATGGCTAGAGGCCGGCTGATCGATACGGAACTGACCATCGGTGGTGGTCTTAACGTCAGGGTCTTTGCGCTCCTTGAGGCGATTGATCGAGAGGGATCCATTGTTAGCGCAGCTAAAGTGACGGGGCTTAGCTATAAAGGGGCGTGGCAGATCATTGAGCGTGTCAACCAATTATCACCAAGGCCTCTCATCGAGAGTGTTGTTGGGGGAGGCCATTCAAAAGGAACCCGACTCACAGAGACAGGTCTGGCTCTTCTTTCGGCCTTTCACCGTCTAGAGCCTGAGAAGGAACGCTTTCTGGAAAGGATTAATGAAGAATTTTCTCATGACCCGACGATTTTGACTTGGTTTAGGAGGTTATTAATGAAGTCGAGCGCCCGCAACCAATGGCTTGGAAAGGTGGCTAGCATCAATGTTGGCGCGGTGACCTCTGAGGTCACGATTCACATGGAGACTGGATTGACTCTCGTTGCCAACGTCACCAATGCGTCTTTAAAGAGTATGGATCTTTCTTTTGGGAAAGAGGTTCTGGCGTTGGTCAAGGCATCGATGATCATTCTGGTCACCGATATGGAGGGTTACCGTCTCTCTGCAAGAAATCAGCTCTCTGGAAAAGTGGCTTCCATCAAACAAGGGTTGGTCACCACGGACGTCCACCTTGATCTTGAGGCAGGTGGTGAGCTGGTTGCAAGCATCACCTTTGAAAGTTCAGAATCCTTGGGGCTTGAAGTGGGAACCCCTGTAACGGCTATATTTAAAGCCAATTCCGTTATTCTAGGGGTCAGAAGCTGAGCGTTCTCTTCAAGGCACAACCCGAGATGATCTTTACCTTAAACGTGGTCAGCATTACCGGGATACCACGGGCAATTACCCGTTCTGCGCAATGCGGCCGTTCAGCACTGGGAGCGGGGTAGGCTTAGGATTTCGTAGAACTCACTAAGGTTTGGATTGCCTAGTAGAGAGCCATGTTTCAAGTTAAATACATTCTTGTCTTGACGCTGGGGTCGACTTTAAACCGCCAACTACGCTAGAAAATTCAGGATTTTGGCGCAGACTATCGTCATGATGAGTATCAGTTTGGGTGAAAGTGATGAGACCTTCGATTGCCTTAGAACTACATCGAACTGAAATCCTTGCTTTGTTACAGCAATACCGTTCGTCAAACCCACGGGTTTTTGGGTCAGTTGTTAGAGGATCTGATGAGGATGGTAGCGATCTGGATCTCTTGGTTGATGTAGAGCCTGGGACAACATTGTTTGACCTGGGTGGTCTCCAGATCGACCTTTAGGAATTGCTCGGTGTGAAGGTAGACGTTCTGACGCCTGCAGATCTTTCACCGCGATTCAGAGCCCAAGTGATCTCCGAAGCTAAGGCTCTATGACGTCACTGCGCCTTTAAAACTATATCCTCCACATGAAGGAGGCAAGTGCCGACATTCTCAATTATATGGAAGGTTTGGACAGAGAGTCCTTCATGTCGGATAAGCGGACCCAACAGGCCGTCATCATGAATCTGGTGATTCTGGGCGAAGCTGCAACCAAAATCATGGAGCACTGTCCAGCCTTCGTTGAGGATCATCCCAATATCGCATGGAACAACATGAAGGGGATGAGGAACCGGGTAGCGTATGGCTACTTCGACATCAATTTAGATATTGTCTGGGATACCGCTACTTCAGCACTACCCACTCTGAATACCGATCTAACCAATCTAAGTATTGAATGCGATTCTTAGATTC
>JBEIRQ010000195.1:0-3719 GCA_040375885.1 Methylococcus sp. | reverse complement strand
GCTTGCCGACCCTTTGCCTCCCTTGGGGCTTTTCGCGCCAAATCGATTGACAATGGCATTGAGTTTGAGCTCCCACGGCTCTTCATAACGAACCCGCTGAGTCAGAAGGGCATAACCCAGTCCCTCTTGGAGAGTTTCGGCCTTCTTTTGGGCCTCCTTTGAATGAAGTTCAAAACGCGCGCGAAGAAGCGCTATTTCTGCGTGTGGCCACCGCATCCCAGACGCTTCAAGGCGGGCCTCAAGAAGCCCAATGGCCTCCGCAAAAGGCCGGAAGGTTTCAGGATCCCCCTGATATCGATAAAGAAAAAGAAGTCCCAAAAAAACGGGCCAAAAGGCAGGTTCAGGCTGCAAGGCGCCCGCCAAGACCATTTTCAGATATCCCGGTAAATGGGTCGCTGGATTCTCCTCTAAGAGCAACGACCAGTGGAGAGGCTTCAACACAGGCCCCATTTCGCTGTACCAAAGGTCCGCATCACTCAAAAGAGCCGCGGCCCTGCCAAAATCCTTCCCCTCATTCCGCAACAGCAAGAAGCTGATGTGAAACACTCCCAAAAGTCCCGGCAAGACCAGTCGTCGTTCGCCTAAATTTTTTCTCATCCACCGCAGCGCTTCATCAAATCGCTTGATGGCCGTGTCATCCTCTTGATTGAGATAGGCCAAAAGCCCCTCAAGTGCCATGCGTTCGTGATCAAGACCTTGAAATAACGGCAGGTATTCGAGGGCTTTCTCTCTCCGCCCAAAGATCAAAGTGCCCAGCACCAGCTCCATGGGATATCTCTTCAGCTCAAGGCAATGGCGCTCAAGGGCTTCAAACAGGGGCGCATCCAAAGTGCCCTGTTCCATTGAAATCGTCAGTATCTGGGACACGATGTCCCGCCGAATTTCAGGGGTAACTCCCGCCAGCCAAACTGCGTCAAAGGGGTTTAACGCAGCCTCTGCAACGATCAGGAAAGGGTGCCTCACCTCGTTCCACACCGAGCCCCAATAACGCCCTGATTCGAGGTAGAAGGCCTCAAAAAGTGCGTTCATCTGATCGGGATCGTTCAGATACAGGGCTATACGTATTTCACGAATCAACTGGTCCGGATGCTCGAACCAAAAGGGCGCTGTTCGAGGGCCAGACTTGCCGGAAGTTTTGGGCAAAGGCCAGGTAGCTCGGGCCCTATCCACAAGCTTTTCGTACAAGCCTTCAGCCACCAGTCGCCGCGCGATGATATCCACAAGGCGGGGATTGCAGGCAAAGCCATCTCCACCTTGTGCCTGTCGACGCTTTAGAAGGAGACCCTGAGCCACCATGCTTTTTAGATTTAATGGCGTCGCAACGGGTCTTGAAAGCGCGGCCTTGATGCGCGCCTCATTCAGCGCTGTGAAGCTAACCGCCAGAAGATCCACAATCTCGCGATCGCTCTTCTTCAGCGCCTCATATTGGGCCACCATCTCTAATAGGGGGAGCGTCTGCATATCCAATCCGTCTTCTTAGGCTGACCGAGATAACCGGGTCCCATCACAACCATGAACCTTGGCGATCATCAAAGCCGTTGAGGTTAAACCATTTTGGATAAGCGACGAAAGAGATAAAGGTGCCTGCGGCCTGAGTCGTCTAGTCACCCGTCGGGGATAGGATCTTTTTAAGGTTGGACGCTGTTTCGAAAATCATTGGCCATAGTATTCGGCAAGGGCCTTGATCTCCTTTTCGCTCAATTCCTGAGAGATGGCCCGCATCCGACCAAAAAGGTCATTGTGTCGTTGCCCACTCTTATAGTCCTTGAGTGTCTTTTCAAGATAGGCCGAACTTTGCCCACGAATCGCCGGCACATCGATTTTTTGACCACGGCCATCCCGCTCATGGCAGGCGGCACATGGCGGCAAAATGCGGCGGGGATCGCCCCGAATCACAAGGACTTCAGCCATCTGAGAAACCGAGGATGGCGCCGATGAAGGGGCCTTGAGCTGACTAAAGTAGGCCGCGATGTCTAAAAGATCTTGATCCGAGTAGCCAGAGACAAGACTGCTCATCAGCTCATGACTGCGGTGGCCATCCTGATAGTCCTTAAGCTGCTTGAAGAGATAAGCCCCTATCTGGCCATCCAAAAGAGGGGCGAGTCCCTGGGCGACATGACAGCCGACACAAGCTTTGGCGATCTCTTCCCCTCTTTGGGTCTTTCCGGCCGAGAGAGTTTTGAGAAGTTCCGGCGTAAACGCCACCTTTGAGGAGGGCTCAGCCCAAACCCCTTCGGTGAGGAAGACCAGAATGAGTCCGCCGATGATCATCATCGAGTTCATCAGTACCCCCATCCGGTCGAACCATAGGTCTTGAAAAGGAAGAATTGAGCGATGGGGTAACCAAAGTTTGCGAGCATCAAGAGGAGGATGACGAGGTTCCAGATGCCAAAACTATTGAGAAGGGCCGGGACCCGAGTGCCTTCGGCCTCTTCATCGGTGTAATGAATGTCGGCTTGTTGGGCGTCGACCCTAACCCCCCTTCGCTGAGAGGCTAAAAGGATATAGAGAAAGAGGAGGGCTGATCCTAAGAGAATCAGTCCGCCGATGATCATAGCGATTTCATAAGGATCCCACGCCAAAGTCAGGAGACTGTTATAGGCCACACTCGATATCCGTCTTGGCTGTCCTAAGAGCCCCAAAATGTGCCAGGGGGTACTCAAGATAACCATTCCGATAAACCAGCTCCAGAGCTGCAGCAAAGGCAATGATCCCTCCATCAAGGCGCGTCCCGTGAGCTTGGGCCAGACCGCGTAGGCAGCGGCAAAATAAAGGATCACCGTCGTACCGCCAAAGATCAGGTGAAAATGTCCTGGGACCCAGGCTGTATTGTGGACCATGGCATTCATGCCGTAACTCGCGTTGACAATACCGCCAAAGCCCCCAGCGATCAGCATCAAGAACGCGAGGATGGCGGCCAATACCACGGGATGATCCCAAGGAAGCTGACCGATCCAGCCAAAAAGCCCCTTGCCGCCTTTTTTTCGTCCCGCCTGCTCGAGAGAAGCAATCACCGTAAATCCCGTCATCAAGGTCGGCAACATCACGAAAAAGGTTCCAACCGCGTGAATCATCTTGAAGCCCTGACCGTGCTCAGGGTCCATGTAGAGATGGTGAAATCCAATGGGTAGACCAAAGACGAGGAGCAGCACAAAGGCGAGGCGGGCGAGATGATGACTAAAGAGCGTGCCGCCGGCGGCCTTTGGAACCAGCGAATAGAGAACGATATAAGCCGGGATCAACCAGAAATAAACAATGGGGTGAAGGGTCCAGGCAAAGAGGGTCCTAGCCAGCCCCACATCAATGGTATCGATCCAACCAAGCGCCCAAGGGATCAACTGAAAGACCACCTCAAGGGCGACACCGACACTGGTCCAAAGCCAAAGAATGGCATTGGCCGTCGTCGCAAACATCGGCAGCGGAACCGTTGCCCCGGGATGGGCTTGCTTCCATTGGCCGAACATGACCACCATGATGACGGCCCAGAACCAGGAGCCAATCACCAAGAGGGCCGCACCCAGATAGAAAAAAACGTTGGCCTGAACCGGTGGATAAAAGGTGTAGAGAACCGAGGCCTTACCCAGTAACAAGGGAATCGCAGCCATCAAGGTTCCAAGAGCCGACACCAAAAAGCCAGCGAAGGCCCACTTTGGATGCGATAGAGGCATCTTAAGGCTGGTGGTCGCCACCAGGTAGCCAAAGCCCATGATGAAGAAGGT
>JBEIRQ010000184.1:0-3832 GCA_040375885.1 Methylococcus sp. | reverse complement strand
CTTGATTGGCAATCGCAACAGCTAGACTCTGTACCCAGTAACCTTCAGCGTTCACAGCGAGGCCTTGTCTCGGGTCTTTTTGTCTATGGTGGACGCCGGGTGGCGCTTTTGAATGAGAAGCGTTTGGCCAGCTTGATGATGGAGGCCCTTTCATGAGTGGGGGGGATGCATTCCTTCTAGGTTTATTTCGAGAGGAATTGAGCGATCACAGTGCCGTTCTGACGGAAGGTCTTCTGACGCTGGAGCGGGAGGATGGCAGCCCGCAAGCCATCGAGCCGCTGATGCGGGCAGCCCACTCCATCAAGGGGGCTGCGCGAGTCGTCGATCTTGATGCGATCGTCAGTATGGCGCATGTGATGGAGGATATTCTGGTGGCGGCGGGTGGCGGCGATCTTAAAATGGATGCCGTAGGAACCGATCTCTTATTGGGTGCCCTCGATTGGATGGTCGGTGCGGCAAAGACGGATGACAATGATCTTTTTGCTTGGATGGCCGCCCATGCCGATGAGGCGGCGCAATGGGTCGATCGGCTGGGTGAGTATTTCAGGGATAGCAAGGCTTCCAAGGTACCGTCGGTCGAATCATCCCCGCTGCCGGCTCCTCTGGTGAATGTCGCGGTTCTTTCACCGGGTCCTTTAGATACCCCAGAACCGGAGCATTCGGCCCCGGCACCTGCCCCGGTCCAGGAAACCAACGATCCCCCCATTCGAATCGCGGCTGAAACGCTAAGTCAGATTTTGGCTTTCTCGGCCGACCTATTGCTCGAGTCGCGACGACTAGAACATCTTTGTCGGGGGTTACAGCCCTTGAAGCGTCTTCAACGAAGTCTAAAGACCCAGTTACCCTCCCAAAGTCGTGATGTCTCCTTGCTAGAACAGGGGCTTCATGAGCAATGGCAGGTTATGGAACAGCATGATGCCAGTCTGCAGCATCTATCGAGCCGAATGAACTTTCTGGCGGACCGCCTTCATAATCTTGCCCTTCAGGGACGCATGCGTCCCTTTTCAGAAGGGATTCAGGGTTTTCCCCGGTTGGTTCGTGATCTTGCTCGACAGCTCGAAAAATCGGTCGAACTAACTATAGAAGGGGCTCAAACGCTCATTGATCGCGATATATTGACTCGATTGGATGCACCGATTAATCATCTTCTTCGTAATGCGCTGGACCATGGTTTCGAGCAGGCGGAAGAACGAAAGGCCTCGGGTAAAGCCGCCACAGGTCAACTCCGTCTTTCTGCTCGCCACCGAAGCGGACGACTTTTGATTGCGATCAGTGATGATGGTCGCGGAATCGACGCTGACATGTTGCGCCGAAAGATCGTTCAAAAGGGTCTGGTCACCGAGTTGATGGCCGAAACCTTGAGTGACGCCGAGTTATTTGATTTCCTCTTCCTTCCCGGTTTGACGACGCGTGACACCGTCAGTGAAATGTCGGGTCGGGGGGTTGGACTTGATGTGGTTCAAAGCATGGTCCACGCCAGCGGTGGCGCCATCAAAGTGACCTCTAAGACTGGCCTTGGGACGCGCTTTGAGCTCCTCCTGCCGGTGACCCGATCGGTGATGAGAACCTTGCGGGTGACGATCGCCGGCCAGGCCTTTGCCTTGCCATTATCAAGGATCGATCGGGCTGAACGGCTTGATGCGCAGAGCGTTGAGTGTCTGGAAGGGCTTTATTATTTTGCGGCAGCCGAAGGCAATGTCGCGCTGGTATCGGCACGACGTCTTCTCGGTTTGCCAGAGGAGGATAGAGAAGGCCACGAGGGCGTTTTACCCCTAGTCCTTTTTAGCTCAGAGGGGCGACAGTATGCCATGGAGGTCGAACAGCTGGTCGGTGAAACCGATCTTGTGGTTCGCCCGCTGGATCGGCGTTTAGGGAAAGTTCCTCATATCAATGCCGTTGCGCTCGATGCCGAAGGCTACCCTGTTTTGATTTTGGACGTTGAGGATCTGATTCGTACGGCCGATCGTTTATCGGGGCAGGCCCAAAGACCCAAACGGAGAACCAGTTTGACGACCCAACGCAAGATTCCAAGAATCCTGGTGGTGGATGACTCATTAACCGTGAGAGAAGTTGAACGGAAGCTTCTCGAGAATGGAGGCTATGAGGTGGTCGTTGCCGTGGATGGCGTCGATGGCTGGACTCAGTTGATTGAACAGGCCTTTGATCTGGTGGTGACCGATGTCGACATGCCGAGGATGAATGGAATTGAGCTGGTCACCCGAATCCGGGCGGAGCCCCGACTGGAGGAGCTTCCGGTCATCATTGTGTCCTATAAGGATCGGGAGGAAGATCGGCAGAGAGGAATGCAGGCTGGCGCCGATACCTATCTGACCAAAAGCAGTTTCCACGATGCCGGACTGATTGATGCAGTGAGGGATCTTATCGGCGCGGGAAGGCCTTCATGAGGGTGGCTATCGGGCTGGCTCATCCTCGGCTATTGAAACATCTCCGGGAGTTGCTTTTCCGGTTAGAGGACGTTGACGTGATCTGGGTCGCTCATCGTGGCCAAGACATTTTGGATCATCAGCGCGTCAACCGACCCGATGTGCTTTTGTTAGGACTTGATTTTGAGGGGGTATCGGTCGGGGAGCTGACGAGACGTTTAATGGATGAGGCTCCCTCCGGGATTTTGCTGCTGGGCCACCGAGACCCCCAGTGTCAGACCAAGGTCTTTGATGCCCTCGGTCAGGGAGCGTCCGATGTCGCTAATCTGCCTTCGGAATCGCTCCTTGGGACCGATGTCGGTTGGGAGGATTTTCTGAACCGTTTTGAGACCCTGAGGACCCTTTTGGGTCTCCATGATGCGATCGACTCGTCGCGTCAGCTGATGGGTTCTGACATCATGGATATTGGAATGCCGGTACCCCCGCTGGTGGCGATTGGCGCCTCCACTGGAGGGCCGAAGGCGTTGGCGACCGTTCTCAAGGATCTCCCACAAAGTTTTCCAGGCGCCGTCGTCATCGTCCAGCACCTCGATCATCATTTCTGTCAGGGCTTGGCCGAATGGCTGGATCAAGGGACGGCCCTTTCGGTTTCAGCGCTGAACGAGGACGCCGTCCCTCAGGCAGGCCATGTTTATGTGGCAGCAAGGCCAGAACATGTCGTCCTCCAGGGAGACCGGACCCTTGGGTTTTCAAAGGCCGAGCCTGAACGTTTGAATCGCCCTTCTGTCGATGTGCTCTTTCACAGCATCGCGAGAGTGCTAAAGTCTCAAGCGATTGGGGTCCTCCTCACGGGGATGGGCCGAGATGGCGCCGAGGGGCTTTTGGCCATGCGACAGGCGGGTTTAGCGACCATCGCTCAAGACGCCGCATCCAGTGTGGTTTATGGGATGCCCAAAGCCGCCAGAGATTTAGGGGCCGCACAATCGATTTTGCCGCTGGGGACGATTGGTCAAGAACTGATGCATGCCCTTGAGTGCCTTTAACACCTCACGAACACCTATCCAACATCATGAATATCCCTTCCATGGAATCTAATCGTCGATCGTTTGCTGATCACAAGATTGTGGTCCTTCTCATTGATGACCAGCGTATTATCGGTGAGGCCGTAAAACGCATGCTGATGGCCGAGACCGATATTGAGTATCACTATACCTGTGATCCGAATGAGGCCTTGTCGATGGCGCTCAAGCTTCAGCCTACCGTCATTTTGCAAGATCTGGTCATGCCAGACATCGATGGGATCACTCTGGTGCGGGCCTTTAGGTCAGAAGTCAACACCTCTCAGGTCCCCATGATTGTTCTCTCCAGCAAGGAGGAGCCCGCGACCAAAGCTGAGGCTTTCAGTGCGGGGGCTAATGATTACCTTGTTAAGTTGCCTGACGCAGTCG
>JBEIRQ010000016.1:0-13457 GCA_040375885.1 Methylococcus sp. | reverse complement strand
CACCAATGGCAAGGGATCGTGTGTGGCGATGCTCGATGCGATCTTAAGGGCCGGCGGTTATCGGGTGGGTATCTACACCTCACCCCATCTCCTGAAATACAACGAACGGATCCGTATCGATGGTGAGCCGGTCAGCGACGAACGCATCATGGCGGCCTTTACCCGGATCGAACAGGCCCGTGAAGGGGTATCGTTAAGTTTTTTCGAATTCGGAACCCTGGCAGCACTGGACCTGTTTGCCGAGGAAAACCTCGATGTCAGAATCCTTGAAGTCGGTCTGGGTGGGCGGCTTGATGCCGTCAATATCGTTGATGCTGATGTGGCCCTGATGGCCAGCATCGATATCGACCATAGCGAGTGGCTGGGCCATACCCGCGAAGCGATTGGGCTTGAACAAGCAGGTCTCGCGAGAAAGGATCGTCCTGTGGTCCTTGGAGACCCCAATGTCCCTTCGGCCGTCCTTGATTATTTGAAGGCTCTTGGCGCCTTGGTTTATAGGCAAGGCGTCGACTTCCATGGGCGGCCGGAACCCGATGGCTGGCGGTTTGAAGACCGGGATGGGGGGATTGAGGACCGGCTACCATGGCCTTCGATACCGGGTGATCATCAGATTCTCAATGCGGCAGCCGTGCTGCAATGTCTGAGATTGATTGAAGACTCTTTTCCCATAAGCCCCAAGGTCATGGCTCAGGGGCTACAGGCGGTCCTGCTCCCTGGGCGTTTTCAGCGCTTTGACGGGACAATTCCGGTGCTCCTCGATGTCGCTCATAACCCTGAAGCCGTGACGACCCTTAAAAAGCATCTCCTCAAGTACTATCCAACGGTTCGGGTTCGTGCGGTCTTTGCTGTCATGCGGGATAAGGATATCCAGCAGATGGTGGGCATTATCGGGGGTCTGATTGAAGCCTGGTATCTCGCACCCCTGAAGATGCAGCGAGCGGCGACCCCTGAAGAAATTGCTGAAATCCTCCATAATGCCGGTGTGGAGAAGGTGATGGCTGGATTCGATGATGTTCCTCTGGCCGTTAAGGCGGCACAAGAGGCTTCATCACCCGGTGACATGGTGTTGGTATTTGGTTCTTTTTTTCTGGTTTCTGACTACTTGGCGCTGGTCGCCGGACAGGGGGGTGAGGGTAATGGATGAAGACTTAAAGCGACGACTCATCGGTGCGGCCATCGTATCGGTCCTTCTGATCGTGATTGTTCCTTATTTCTTCGAAGATAAGGATGGAGAGAAAAAAGAGGACTTACCGGAGGCCATGGTGGCCCAGTCTTTGGCGCTTCCGGGGGCTATTGAACCGTCAGCAGAGGCTGTTTCTGAGCCCGAAGGGGATGAATCACAGCCCATCCAGACGCCTCCAACACCCAAGAAACGAAAATACGAGATGGTGCCATTGACGGATGAAACACCGGCTAAGGCCACCAAGGCAGAGTCAGGGGTCCAAAAAGTGATGCCGGCGGAAGCGGATGACGAGGCTGAAATCCCCATGAAGCCGATGCCCCGCGAGAAGCCAGCCAGCCAATCGACACCCCCTGAGGCGACGAAGAAATCAAAACCGGTGGCGGCAGCTTCATCCCCGGCCGTTTCAAGCGACCATGCAGCGGCGGTCAGCAAACCCAAGCCATCGACCCCACAGGATCGTGAGAAGCCAGCGGCAAAAAAGCCCGAGCCTTCCGAGGGAATGAAAACGGTCACACATTCTCCTGAACCGGCCGCCAAGAGCCAGAAGAAGGTCGCTCCGGCCACGCAGGATCCGGTTAAAAAACCAGGGGTGGCCACGACCTCCCCTCCGCCGGCCAGTCACCCCTCGGCCTATCTCGTTCAAGCAGGAACCTTCAGTGATGAAAATAATGCAAAAACCCTTGCTGAGAAGATAAAAAAGCGGAATCTCCCGGTGAGGGTCCAGACGATTGAGACCTCCAATGGGAAGATCTACCGGGTGACAGTCGGTCCTGGATTTGATCATCAAAAAGCGGAGCAGGTTCAAAAGCAACTCTCGGAGCAAGATGGCGTTAAGGGAATGATCTTGCAGACCCATTGAAGATCATAAAGCATGGTCGAGGCCACAAAAACCAAGGAACACAGTCCTGATGATCCCGTTTAATTGGGTGGATGTGGTGATGATCGCCGTGATGGGGATCTCGGGTCTCGTGGGGCTCTTCAGGGGGCTGGTCAAGGAAGTGGTGTCTTTGATGGCCTGGGGCCTTGCCATCTGGGCAGGGATTCGTTTCAGTCCAGCCCTGGCGGTTTCGCTTGAATCCTTTATTCCCTCGCCGACCGCACGGGTTGCAGCAGCCTTTGGTCTTCTCTTTATCTTGACCTTGATTCTTGCGGGAATGCTCGGTTTTTTACTGACAAGACTCCTTGAATCGACCGGGCTTTCAGGGATTGATCGGCTCGCAGGTCTCCTCTTTGGGATCGCACGCGGCGCTCTTTTGATTACCGTACTGGTCTTCCTAGCTAGGACGACCCCACTCCCTAAGGAGCCACTTTGGCAGGCATCACAGCTGATTCCCTTGTTCCAGAATATGGCGCTTTGGCTCGAATCCCATCTTCCCCCAGGATTCGTTCCTAAGCTTGAACAACGAACTTCTTCTCACTGAACCAACGAGCCGCTATTGATATGTGTGGTATTGCAGGGATTGTCTCTTCAAGGGATGTGAATCAGGAGCTCTATGAGGCCCTGACCGTTCTTCAACACCGGGGCCAGGACGCCGCGGGTATTGTGACCTGTGAAGGTGACCGATTTCATTTAAGGAAAGGCAGTGGCCTGGTTCGGGACGTCTTTCACACCCGACACATGGTGAACCTTAGAGGCAGTATGGGGATTGCCCATGTTCGTTATCCCACGGCGGGCTGTACCAGCACCGCGGAGGCGCAACCCTTTTACGTCAATTCACCCTATGGCATTACGCTGGCGCACAATGGCAATCTGACCAATGCGGAAGTGCTCAAGAAGGAGCTCTTCCTGCAAGACCAGCGGCATCTCAATACGGATTCCGACTCTGAGGTCCTGTTGAATGTTTTTGCCCATGAACTGCATGAGATTGGGAAGCTTCGCATCACGCCGAGTGATGTGTTCAGAGCCGTCTCTGCTGTCCACCAGCGCTGTCGGGGTGCCTATTCAGTGGTGGCGATGATTACCGGTTTTGGCGTTCTCGCCTTCCGCGATCCCCACGGGATTAGGCCCTTAGTCTATGGCGAGAGGAAGACCGATCAGGGGACTGATTACATGTTCGCTTCTGAGAGTGTGGCGCTTGATGTCCTTGGATTTACCACGGTTCGTAACGTCGCTCCTGGTGAAGCTATTTTTATCGAGCGAAATGGGACCCTCCACCATCAGCAGTGCGCCAAGGACACCCGCTTGTCACCCTGTATTTTCGAGTACGTCTATTTTGCAAGGCCCGATTCGATTCTCGACAATATCTCGGTCTACAAGGCGCGGCGACGGATGGGTGACAAGCTGGCTGACAAGATCCAGAAGCTAAGACCTGATCATGATATTGATGTCGTGATTCCGATTCCCGATACCAGTCGGACCTCAGCTCTTCAGTTAGCCAACAAATTGGGCATCAAATTTCGGGAAGGTTTTATTAAGAACCGCTATATCGGCCGGACGTTCATCATGCCCGGGCAGCTCTTAAGGAAGAAATCGGTTCGCCAGAAGCTGAATGCCATCGGCATGGAATTTAAGGGGCGCAATGTGCTGTTGGTGGATGATTCGATCGTTCGTGGGACCACCTCTGAACAGATCATTCAGATGGCTCGTGATGCGGGGGCTAACAAAGTCTATTTCGCCTCGGCCGCGCCACCGGTCCGTTACCCCAATGTTTACGGCATCGACATGCCGGCCGCCGAGGAATTGATTGCGCATGACCGCTCCGAGGCCGAAGTCGAGAAGGCCTTGGGTTGTGATTGGCTGATCTATCAAGATCTCAATGACCTGATTGCGGCGGTTCAGCGCGGCAATCCTGATATCAAGCAGTTTGATACGTCCTGTTTTGATGGACGCTATGTCACCGGGGATGTGAATCAGGCCTATCTCGATCGCTTGAGTGACCATCGCAATGATCGGGCTAAGCTGAAGCGAGAAGGGTCTGATAGCACCATTGGGCTCCACAACGCGGGATAGGAACGATAGCCATGGACGACATTGATTGGAGCGATTATCACCCTGAAACGAGAGCGATTCGGGCCGGACAACATAGGACGCCGGAAGGGGAGCATGCCGAGCCGATTTTCCCGACCTCAAGCTATGTTTTTCAATCTGCCGAGGAAGCTTCGCTGAGGTTCTCTGGAAAAACTCCCGGCAATATCTATTCAAGATTCACTAACCCCACGGTCAGGACCTTCGAGGAGCGCCTCGCGGCGCTTGAAGGGGGAGAGCGTTGTCTCGCTATGGCTTCTGGGATGGCAGCGATCGCGAGTATGGCCTTTGGCCTTCTAAAAGCCGGCGATCATGTGGTCTGCTCGAGGAGCGTCTTTGGTAATACCGTCCTTCTTTTTCAGAACTTCCTTGGGAAGTTCGGTGTTGAGACGACCTTCGTCAAGTTGACGGAGCTCTCGGCCTGGGAGGCTGCGATGCGGCCCAATACGAGACTTTTAGTCCTTGAAACACCCTCGAATCCCTTGACCGAGATTGCGGATATTCGGCAGTTGGCGACCTTGGCCCATGATCATGGGGCTCTTCTTGCGGTCGATAATTGTTTTTGTACGCCCGCCCTCCAGCGGCCCTTGGAGATGGGTGCCGACCTGATTATTCACTCGGCCACCAAATACCTCGATGGTCAGGGACGCTGTGTAGGAGGCGCTTTGGTGGGCAGTCACGAGTTGCTGGAAAAGGGAATTTATCCCTTCTTGAGAACGGGGGGTCCTGCTATGAGCCCCTTTAATGCCTGGGTATTTCTAAAAGGGCTTGAAACCTTGAGTTTAAGGATGCGTGCGCACAGCGAAAACGCTCAAAAACTGGCAGAATGGCTTAAAGAGCAATCCTTTGTCCGCGAAGTCTATTATCCAGGGCTCGATAGCCACCCCCAGGTGGCCCTGGCAAAAAATCAGCAGTCCCAAGGTGGCGGGATCGTGAGCTTTGAAGTGGACGGCGGGCGGGAAGGCGCTTGGGCGATGATTGATCACACCAAGATGCTCTCGATTACGGCCAATCTGGGTGACGTCAAAACCACGATCACGCACCCTGCAACGACCACCCACGGTCGTCTCACCGATCATGAGCGACAGGCCGCAGGGATCACTGAAGGACTGATTCGGATTGCGGTGGGTCTCGAGCACATAGATGATATTAAAAATGATTTGTTGCGTGGGCTTTAGCCGCTAAGCCTCGCGCGAAAGGGTTTTAACTAACAATAAGACGTTATGAAAGTCACGATTTTTGGATCCGGCTATGTAGGCCTGGTGACGGGGGCTTGTCTTGCCGAAGTCGGCAATGATGTGGTCTGTGTGGATATCGATCAGGCGAAGATTGATCGTTTGAATCGGGGTGAAATCCCCATACATGAACCGGGCCTTGATCTCATGATTGCGGGGAATCGGGAGGCCGGTCGCCTTCATTTCACCACCGATATCGATGAAGGCGTTCGCCATGGCCTTTTTCAATTTATTGCCGTGGGTACGCCCCCGGATGAAGATGGCTCGGCCGATCTTCAGTATGTGACGGCGGTTGCCCGGAGTATCGGTGAACGAATGAACGACTACCGGATCGTCGTTAATAAATCGACGGTGCCGGTCGGAACCGCAGATCGCGTCCGCTTGACGATCGAATCCGCGCTGTCGGATCGTCAGGCTAAGATCGAATTCGATGTCGTTTCTAATCCTGAGTTTCTCAAAGAAGGCGCGGCGATTGAAGATTTCATGAAACCCGATCGTATCGTGATTGGGACCGATAATCCGAGGACGACCGAACTGTTGAGGGCCCTTTACGCCCCCTTCAACCGTAATCATGATCGTCTGGTCTGCATGGACATCCGTTCAGCAGAACTGACCAAATATGCGGCCAATGCGATGCTGGCAACGAAAATCAGCTTTATGAATGAGCTGGCAAATTTGGCAGAACGTTTGGGGGCTGATATCGAGAAGGTGCGGGTGGGCATCGGCTCAGACCCAAGGATCGGCTATCACTTCATCTACCCCGGTTGTGGTTATGGGGGTTCCTGTTTCCCTAAGGACGTCAAGGCCTTGGAAAGAACCGCGCGCGATGTTCAGTATTCCGCTCAACTGTTGAAAGCCGTGGAGGATGTCAATCAGCGACAGAAACTTAGGCTCTTTGAAAAAGTCGTTGATTATTTCAACGGGGATCTTGAAGGAAAAACCTTTGCTATCTGGGGTTTAGCATTCAAGCCGAATACCGATGACATGCGAGAGGCCTCTAGCCGGACCCTGATTGAGCAGCTCCTTGGAAAGGGTGCAAGGGTCAGGGCCTTTGATCCGGTGGCCATGGAGGAGGCCCGGCGGATTTTTGTCGATCAGCCTGAACTCCAGCTGGTCAAAGGCCCTGAAGAGGCGCTGCAAGGAGCGGATGCGTTAGTGATTGTGACCGAATGGAATGTCTTTAGGAGTCCCGATTTCGATCTCATCAAGGCGACGCTGACCCATCCTGCGATCTTTGATGGTCGTAATCTCTATGATCCCGTATCGCTGAAGGCGATGGGCTTTGAATATTTTGGAATTGGCCGCGGCGATTCCGTTCGGATTCCCCTGAACGGATGACCGATCACAGAGCCCAAGGCTCAAGCGACCAGGAGGCTGAATGGGAGTCGATTCGAGCCCGCGGCAGGAACGCCTTCATTTGGTCTCATGGCGTTTTGAGGTGGGGCGGGTTCATGTTGTTCTTTTCTCTTGGCGTTTTCCAGTACGCCCATTTCGGGCATCCTTTCAGCCTTGAAGGGAACTGGAAGCTTCGTTTTATGGCGGCGCTTTTGACCTGGACGTTTGTGGGCTATGCCTACGGACGTTCTTCGTGGGCGAAAAAGTCTCGTGATTCTAAAGCGGATCGCTAAAGGGTCTTTAAGCGGCCGGTCACTGGTAGTGAAGACGAACCCTTGGGGCATCAAAAAGCGCATGGAGCACTGAAATCAGAGGCTCCTCAGGGCGTATACGCCAATCATCACCTAATTGAACACGCGAGATGGCCCCATGGGTTCTGACCTCAATGAACACCGGGCAGTGGCCGCCGAGATGGGGCTTAAGGGCTTCCTTTAGAGATTCAACGCGTTTGGGATCGATATCTCCTTCCGGCCACTGAATCAAAAGCCGCCGGGCAAACTGAGCCCTGGCCTCCCCGATGCTCATCAGGGTTTCAGCGCTTAATCGTAATTGACCCTGAAAGTCATCCCAACCAAGGTTACCTTCAACGACCAAAAGGGCATCTTTGATGAGGTGTTCCCGGTTTCTTGCAAGAGCTTCTGAAAAAACAGCGACTTCCATTCGGCCGGTCCGGTCATCAAGGGTTAGAAAGGCCATTCTTTTGCCGGTTTTGCTTTGCCTCGTTCGAAGTTCGACGATAAGGCCTGCCACGATGACCTTGGTTTCTTGGCGACGGCCAAAGGAGGGTTCCTGTGATCCTGATCGATCGTGCTTTTCAGCAAGTGGCCCTAAACGATCGGTGATAAAAGCCCTGATATCGTCCTCAAATCTGGTAATCGGGTGCCCGGTCAAGTAAAGGCCCAAGGTCATTTTTTCTTGCGCAAGCCGTTCCTCTTCTGACCAGGGGGGAACCACTTGAGGGGCGCTCTTTAAGGGCGCCACGGCGGGTTCTTCATGGAGCCCAAAGAGATCGCCTTGCCCCGTTTGGGCCATCACCCCATGCTGTTCAGCGGCCTTCAAGGCTTCACTGAGTTGAGTCATGTGATAGGCCCGATTGGGATCAATGCTATCAAGGGCCCCGGCTCTGATCAGCGCTTCAAGGACCCGCCGGTTAGCCTTCCGGGTATCAATTCTCCGACAAAGATCATGGAGATCTTTAAACGGACCCTGCCGCTTTCTCTCCAAGAGAATCTCGCTGATGGCGTTTTCACCCACCCCTTTGATCGCCCCCAATCCGTACTGAATCGATCGATCTTCAAGCGATGAGAAGCGATACACCGAGCGGTTGATGTCGGGTGGATGAAGGTCGATCTTCATTTGGCGGCATTCCTCGATGAAGACCACGACCTTGTCGGTCTTATCCATGTCTGAGGACAAGACCGCGGCCATAAAATCGGATGGGAAGTGGGTCTTGAGCCAAGCCGTCTGATAAGAGACGAGGGCGTAGGCGGCGGAATGGGATTTATTAAAGCCGTAGCCTGCGAACTTTTCCATCAGGTCGAAGATATAGCCTGAGATCTTTTCTTGGATGCCAAGACCTGTGGCTCCTTCGATAAAGATCTCTCGCTGCTTCGCCATTTCTTCAGGCTTCTTTTTACCCATCGCCCGACGTAAAAGGTCCGCCCCACCGAGGGTATACCCTGCCATGTCTTGGGCGATCTTCATGACCTGCTCCTGATAGACGATGACCCCATTGGTCGGCCTCAGGATCGGTTCCAGAATGGGATGAGGAAACTCAGCTTTCTGCTTTCCGTGTTTGACGTTGATATAGTCATCGACCATGCCGGACTGGAGGGGACCTGGTCTAAAGAGCGCGACGAGAGCGATGACGTCCTCAAATGAATCTGGCCTGAGACGTTTGATGAGGTCTTTCATCCCTCGAGATTCCAGCTGAAAGACAGCCGTGGTTTGACAGCTTCTTAGGAGTTCAAAGGTGGGTTCATCATCAAGCGGAATCAGACTGATATCAACGGGAGGTTCCCCCTTGATCGCTCGTTCTCGGTTAATCGTTTCAAGTGCCCAGTCAATAATGGTGAGGGTGCGAAGGCCTAAAAAGTCGAATTTCACGAGGCCTACTGCCTCGACATCGTCTTTGTCGAATTGGGTGACGAGATTGGCGCCGCCGGCTTCGCAATAAAGTGGGCTGAAATCGGTCAGATCGGAGGGGGCGATGACCACGCCGCCCGCATGTTTTCCAGCGTTTCTTACCAAGCCTTCGAGGGATTGAGCGAGGTCGATCAGTGCGTGCACCTCCTCATCTGCCTCATAGAGCTTTTTGAGATCCTCGCTTTCTTTGAGCGCCTTATCGAGGGTCATCCCGAGTTCAAAGGGGATGAGTTTTGCAATGCGGTCCACAAATCCATAAGGATGCCCAAGGACTCGCCCGACATCGCGCACCACGGCCTTGGCCGCCATGCTCCCATAGGTGATGATCTGGGAGACCCGATGGCGGCCATAGGTTCGAGCGACATAATCGATGACTTCGTCACGACGCTCCATGCAGAAATCAACGTCGAAGTCGGGCATCGAGACCCGTTCTGGATTCAAGAAGCGTTCAAACAGAAGTTCAAATTCAATCGGGTCCAGATCGGTGATTTTGAGGGCGTAGGCGACCAGTGATCCAGCTCCCGAGCCTCGGCCTGGACCGACTGGAATGCCTTGCTGCTTCGCCCACTGGATAAAGTCGGCAACAATGAGAAAGTAGCCAGGAAACCCCATCTGGTTGATGACGTCGATTTCAAGTTCAAGGCGGTCTTGATAGGCGGTCAGCCGCTCAAGAGGGCTTCCTGACCCGACCGGTGGGCGGATCTTCAACCGCTCTTGAAGCCCCTCCCTTGAGACCTTTGCAAAATAATGGTGGGTCGTCATCCCCTCTGGGATCGGGAATTGCGGTAGAAAGTTTTCTCCAAGGGTCAGTTTAAGATTGCACCTTTTAGCGATCTCGACACTGTTTTTAAGGGCCTCAGGAAGGTCTTTAAAAAGCACTTCCATTTGTTCAGGGGTTTTAAGGTATTGTTGGTCGGTATAGTCCTTTGGGCGTCTTGGATCATCAAGCACCCGACCTTGATGGATACAGACTCTTGCCTCATGGGCCTCAAATTCATCCGGGGTCAAAAAGCGGACATCCTGAGTGGCGACCAGAGGCACCCCAAAGGTCAATGAAAGATGAAGGGCCCCTGCAATATAGGCTTCTTCTTGTGGCCTTCCAGTGCGTTGGATGTCGAGATAAAAACGGTCACCCAAAAGCCCTTGCCAGTATTGGGTCAGTCGTTCGGCTTCCTGCAATTTGCCGCTGAGAAGGGCCCTTCCAATCTGACCCTGACGAGCGCCAGAAAGGAGCAGTAGCCCTTCATTTTCCTGCTCCAGCCATTCGGTCATGATCT
Organism: Methylococcus sp.; assembly: GCA_040375885.1. Classification (GTDB taxonomy): domain Bacteria; phylum Pseudomonadota; class Gammaproteobacteria; order Methylococcales; family Methylococcaceae; genus UBA6136. Next base: position 3,257 of record JBEIRQ010000016.1, on the reverse strand, counting down.
GGGGGATGCCTTGATGCTGATTTTCTCGGTAGGCTCTCGAGATGAGCCGGGTCAACGTGGTATATCCCTGATTGCTTTGAACCAAGAGGGTTGCTGTTGTCGGTTGCCCATGATCAAGGGGATTCATGATCATGACATCAGCGCCTGCGATCGGTTTGATACCCGAAGCTTGGGCCGCGCTATAGAACTTCACCAGAGCGAAAAGATTGACGTGATCGGTGACGGCGACGGCTGGTGCCCCCATGGCGGCGGTGGCCTTCGTCAGCGCTTTGACGTCAATGAGGCCATCGATCAGGGAATATTCCGTATGGATTCGAAGATGCACAAAGCGTGGGGTAGCCATCGGTCTTCTCTTATCCTCCCCTCACGCTGAGACACAGATCGAGCCCCTTATCCCAAGTGGGCAGTTGGATGCCGAACGCCGCGCTCAATTTCTGAGTTCCAAGAACCCCATGAGCGGGACGCCTGGCGGCCGTTGGATATTGTGCGGTGGTGATGGCGTTTAACGTGGCGCACGCCTCGGGTAGATATCCCCTTTCAATCCCAAGCGTGCGGATGGCTTCTGCAAAGCCATACCAAGTGGTCTCACCGCCGGCGGTCAAATGATAGGTTCCTTGGCGATGACCCAATTGAAGGCGTTCTTCATGGATGCACTGGGAAAGGACGAGGGCGGTCGCTTCTGCGATCAGGCGACACCAGGTCGGGGCGCCCCTCTGGTCATCCACAATCGATAGAACCTCCCTTTCCTTCATCAGCCGCAGCATGGTCAGTAGAAAGTTTTGACCTCTCATGCCATAGACCCACGCGGTCCTGAAAATAAGATGAGGAATCCCGGCCTCTCTTAAGGCGATTTCACCCTGAAGCTTACTATGGCCATAGACACTCAGAGGTCCGGTGGGATCGTCTTCGAAATAGGCATGAGTCGATTGGCCATCAAACACATAGTCGGTTGAATAGTGGACCATGGGGATTCTGAGCCCCTGAGCCTCTTGTGCCAGCTGTGCGACGGCCTCGGCATTGATGCGATAGGCGAGATCCTGGTGAGATTCTGCGTTATCGACGGCGGTATAAGCCGCGGCATTGACGATGAGGTCTGGTTTTAGGGCGCGAACGATGGCGCTGACGCCTTTGAGGTCCTGAAGGTCAAGGGGGATAGGGCTCTGGCGTCCAATTGCAGTCACTGAGCCAAGACATGCGAGTGTCCTCTCCAGTTCGAAGGCGAGTTGCCCTTCCTGGCCAATGAGGAGAATCTCCATCGTCACCAGAGGCCAAGCGATGAGGGGGAAAAGGCTTTGAGGGGCTGTCCTTTGAGGTCCTTTGAGGACAGTTCAGGGTCCTTGATCGGCCAAGCGATAGCGAGGTCCTTATCATTCCACTGAATACAGTGTTCAGACTCTGGATGATAGAAATCGGTGCACTTGTAAGCGAATAAGGCCATGTCGCTGGTCACGCAAAAACCATGCGCAAATCCCTCTGGAACAAAGAGCTGGTGATGGTTTTCGCTGGAGAGGGTGGCGCCATACCATTGACCAAACGTCGGAGAATCTCTCCGAACATCGACGGCCACATCAAAGACTTCCCCTTGAAGGACGTAAACCAGCTTCCCTTGAGGTCTCGGGTTTTGAAAATGAAGCCCCCTGAGAATGCCTTTCCGGGACCAAGAGAGGTTATCTTGGACAAAATGACGATCAAGGCCTTCTTCGGTGTAGCGTCTTAGATTCCAGGTTTCCTGAAAGAAGCCTCGGCTATCTCCAAAGACATCCGGTTTGATCAGGAGCAGCCCTGAAAGAGGGGTTGTTTCAATGATCAATGGGGCCGCCCCATGACCAGAAGCCGCAGAAGATAGGCGCCGTAATGACTCTTCTTGAGGGGTTCGGCTTGAGCCGCCAATTGTTCAGAGGAGATCCAGCCCTGACTCCAGGCAATTTCTTCAGGACAACTGATCTTAAGGCCTTGTCGCTCTTCAATGGTCTGAATGAAGTTTGAGGCCTGCAAGAGAGAATCATGGGTGCCGGTATCAAGCCAGGCAATACCGCGGCCTAGCTTTTCGACTCGGAGCTGATCCTTTTGAAGATAGAGCTTATTGATATCGGTGATTTCAAGTTCGCCACGGACGCCAGGTTTTAGATCGCGTGCCATATCGATGACCTGGTTGTCATAAAAATAAAGGCCCGTGACCGCATAGTTGGATTTGGGTTCTTTGGGTTTTTCAACGAGCCCGATGACGCGGCCTTCGGCATCAAACTCTGCAACCCCGTAGCGCTCGGGATCATGGACCCAGTAGCCGAAGACCGTCGCGCCTTCGGTTCTTAAGGTGGCCTGTTTAAGGTTTTCCGGCAGGCCGTGGCCATAGAAAATATTGTCGCCCAAGATCAGGCAGGAAGGGTCTCCACCAATAAAATTACGCCCGATCACAAACGCTTGAGCCAGGCCTTCGGGTTTCGGTTGTTGGGCGTAGTGGAGCGACATCCCCCACTGGCTGCCATCTCCCAATAGGCGCTCAAACATTGGCGCTTCATGCGGTGTGGTGATGATGAGAACCTCCCGAATTCCAGCCAGCATAAGGACCGAGAGGGGATAATAGATCATCGGCTTGTCATAGATCGGCAGCAACTGTTTGCTGGTCACATGGGTCAGGGGATGCAGCCTGGTTCCAGACCCTCCTGCGAGGATGATGCCTTTGGTTTTTTGCATAAAGCGCTTCGATCGCCGATATAAGTTGAGGGGGGTAACAGGTTTTTTTAGAGGGGTTCCCCATCGCTACCCAGCCTTTCGCCTCGGTAGCTGCCATCCATCACCCGTTGGCACCAGACTTGGTTTTCAAGGTACCAGGTGACGGTTTTACGAAGACCTGTTTCAAAGGTCTCCTGAGGCTCCCATCGAAGTTCCGTTTTGATTTTGTTAGCGTCAATGGCATAGCGAAGGTCGTGGCCTGGACGGTCGCTGACATAAGTGATCAGGCTTCGGTGGGGTTTATGGGCGGCATCGGGGCGGAGTTCATCGAGGAGGTCACATAAGGTGTGAACCACTTCAAGATTGGTTTTTTCATTGTTGCCGCCGATGTTGTAAACCTCCCCAGGGATTCCGGCTTCAAGAACGCGCTCAATGGCCTTGCAATGGTCTTCCACATAGAGCCAATCCCTCACGTTAAGACCATTGCCATAAATCGGCAGGGGTTTTCCAGCGAGGGCATTATGAATGATCAGCGGGATCAGCTTTTCAGGGAATTGGAAGGGTCCGTAGTTATTGGAGCAGTT
>JBEIRQ010000078.1:0-7300 GCA_040375885.1 Methylococcus sp. | reverse complement strand
ATTGATGGAAGGATCCGCACTTCTGACCACACCATAACCATTAAATACCGTGAGGTTTCTAGCAGGCTCATCCGGTGCCCGATAAACCACGACCAAAGACCACCCCGCGTAATAGTCGGCGGCATCCTTAATCGCCTGCACATTGGCCACGGTGTAGAGACCGGCACCCTTCGCCTGAACAATGGCCGTCACATCCACGAAGCTTTGGTAGTCTGTGCCTCCCGTCCCAACCACGATTCCAGTCAGATCCCGATAGGCCAGATCATCAGGCGCCTTTAGCTTCACCAAAGGCCGCTTACTCGTTAGGCCCGTCGGAAAGGTCGTATTGGTCCTTGCTCCCCAGTAAAGCCCTGCAAAAAGAACCTGCGCCCCTGCCGGCGTATTGAGTCTTGAGATACTGGAATTGAAGGTCGATGGATCTGTATCTACATCGACATAGGTCATGATGAAATCATTATTGTTGAGCTTGGTCCCAACCCCATTTTGCGCATTTTGGGCAGCAGGGTCTGAGGCCGAGGCCGTCATCAAGGTATTGGCTGCAAAAGTAATATTGCCGGTATCGTTTGCGGTGAATCTCACCGAAAAAGGGGTGGTCACCGCCGCATGGGTCCATGGACTTAGAACCGTCAAAAGAAGGGTCGATACCACCAGCAACGAAAGGCGCCAAATATTGAACATGGGAGTTATTGAGGTGAGATAAGGAAATCGAACGTTAGCCCGCCATCATCAAGATGAAAACCGGAAGACAGGCCAAAATTAGGCGCCATTATAGGGTTTTTTGATACCCTAAAAAAGCGCTCTCCTACCCTAAAATCATCGAGGGTTGAACACTCCAAATTGAACTAGCTCCCTTGATCAGGCTCAAAAGGGGTATATTAGTCGGCTATCTTTGGGGCATGAATTAGGTAAAGGCCCATCCCCTCATTTTTTAAATCCCAACCGAAACCCATCCGATGCATCGGGCACCTGATCTTTTTTCCTATCGAAAACACTGGGCCAAGCGCTTTGGTGTTGCGAAGCAGCAGCCGACTTCGAGGGCCGAAATGGAGGCCCTCGGCTGGGATTCCTGTGACATTATCATCGTGACGGGTGATGCCTATGTTGATCATCCAAGCTTCGGCATGGCCATTATTGGTCGCCTCCTCGAAGCGCAGGGTTTTAGGGTCGGGATTATGGCGCAGCCTGACTGGACCTCGGCGAATGATTTCAAGGCCCTTGGAAAACCCAATCTCTTTTTTGGAGTCACCGGCGGCAACATGGACTCCATGGTCAACCGCTATACCTCCGATCGGAGAATCCGCTCCAATGATGCCTATACCCCGGATGGAGAAGCCCATAAGCGCCCAGATCGATGCGTGACGGTCTACGCCCAACGTTGCCGTGAAGCCTACCGCGATGCCCCCATTGTTCTCGGAGGCATTGAAGCCAGTCTTAGAAGGATTGCCCACTACGATTACTGGTCCGACAAAGTCAGGCGCTCTGTCTTGATGGACGCCAAGGCTGATCTTCTGGTTTATGGGAATGGGGAGCGGCAAGTCGTCGAAATCGCCCATCGACTTGCGGCAGGCGAACCCATTCGTTCGCTGGACAATATTCGAGGGACGGCCCTTCTTGGCAAAAACCTCCCAGAGGACTTTTCCCTGATCGACTCCACAGAGGTGGATACCCCAGGCCCTCTTGCGCCCCCGGTGGATCCCTATCAGATGGAAGCCCCAGGCTGCAGCACCGAAAAAGTGGGAGATCGGACAGCCCTTCGATTTGAACGTCGAAGGCTCGACCCCTTTAAAACCGTCATCCGGCTCCCAAGCTATGATCAGGTCAAGGAGGATCCGGTCCTCTATGCTCATGCTTCAAGAGTCCTTCATCAGGAAACCAATCCCGGCAATGCCAGAGCCTTGGTGCAAAGGCATGGCGAACGCGATGTGTGGATCAATCCGCCGCCAATCCCTCTGACCACCCGGGAAATGGATGCGGTTTATGACCTCCCCTATTCCCGGCAGCCGCATCAGACCTATGGCCAAAAAAAGATTCCGGCTTTTGAAATGATTCAGCACTCGGTGACCATCATGCGCGGCTGCTTTGGTGGCTGCAGCTTCTGCTCCATCACCGAACATGAGGGCCGCATCATCCAGAATCGATCGGAAGATTCCATCATTCGTGAACTCGAATCGATCAGGGACCATTCCCCAAGCTTCACCGGTCATATCACTGATCTTGGGGGCCCAACGGCCAACATGTATCGCTTGGCGTGCAATGATCCTGAGATTGAGTCGTCCTGCCGGCGGCTGTCCTGTGTGTACCCGAGTATCTGCAAGAATCTCAATACCGACCATACCCCCTTAATTAAGCTTTACCGGCGCGCTCGGGAATTGAAGGGGATCAAAAAAATCACCATCGGATCAGGTCTTCGCTATGACCTTGCGGTGAAGTCCCCAGAGTATGTAAAGGAACTGGTGACCCATCATGTCGGGGGTTACCTCAAAATCGCCCCAGAACACACAGAGTCAGGCCCCCTCTCAAAGATGATGAAGCCAGGTATCGGTACTTACGATGCCTTCAAGGCCCTGTTTGATCGGTACTCGAAAGAAGCCGGAAAGGAACAATATCTCATCCCTTATTTCATTGCAGCCCATCCAGGGACAACCGATGAAGATATGCTGAACCTTGCGATCTGGCTCAAACGTCATGGCTTCAGGGCCGATCAGGTGCAGGCCTTCCTCCCCTCACCCATGGCCAATGCAACGACCATGTACCACACCGGTAAGGATCCCCTTCACCGCATCAGCAGGACCAGCGAGAAAGTTTTCGTCCCCAAGGGCATCAAACAGCGGCGGCTTCACAAAGCGTTTCTGAGATACCACGATGCCGAAAACTGGCCCATGCTTCGAGAGGCACTTAAGAAGATGGGGCGGGCCGATCTGATCGGCAATGGCAAGCACCACCTGATTCCATCCTGGCAACCCGCAGGAACCGGCATTACGCCCGAGGGCCGGCGTAATAAGCGCCCTAGCCACAAAGCCCTGACCCAACATACGGGCCTCCCCCCGCGGGGCAACATCAGCCCCCGCCCCAAGGTGAAGCGCTGATGACTCTTAAGGCTTCTAGTCTTGGCATAATGCCGATATCGATCATCTGATTCAAAGCGAGGAACCCTCATGTGGGATTTTGATTTCTTGGCCGCCATCCGCTCTATCGAGAAGTCGATGGCCTATGTGCTTTACCGAATGTTGCTTTGCGTTGGGGCGGCCCTTGGCTATCTCTTGGCGACCCTGGCCGGCGCTGGAACCCTGGTCGGATTTGGCTCCTTAGCAAAAAATGCGAGCTCGCTAGGACCTTTTGGCGCCGTGGTCGGTTTTGCTCTCTTTGCCGCCTTGATGTTCCACATCCGCCCACTCTGGCTGAATGTTGTCAAGATCCCGCAACTGGCTCTCCTGGTCGATCAGTTCAAAAATAAAACGCTTCCGACCGGGAAAGCCTTGGTCGATTACGCGAAGGAAAGACAGTGGGCCGCTTATCCCAGCACCGCTAAAATGTACGAGCTGGATGAAGCGATCAGAGAGGTACAATCCGATATGGTGACGCTCATGTCATGCCCAAAGATCGACGCTCAAAATCCGACCATTCGTGAGGTCTTGATTCGCCTGATCCAGGCGCTCTCAAGGCAAAATCACCAAACCCTCCTCGCCTGGCATTTTCTAAAACAACAGGAAAATCCTTGGCGGAGCGCCACAGAAGGCTTGGCCGTTCATCAGGCTCATTTTTTTACAATGACCAAGAACCGTGCGATGGTCACTCTCTTCGCCTGGCTCGGCTTTATGGCCGCTTATCCCCTGGTGCTTGGTGGCATTGAAATCTTGATCGATGGGATCCCCATGAAAATGTCCTTCTGGCCAGAGGTTTTTGCCGGCGTCTTTGCCTGGGCCATTAAAGCGGCGTTTTTTGATGCTATTGCTGAAGCCGCCATGATCGATGTCTTCTTCCCACTCGCCGAGAAGGAAACCAAAGAAATCAGTGGCGACCTTTTGAAGAGTCATTCCGCCGCCTACCGCGCCATGGATATCAAGGCGGGTAGTCCTCTTGAATAACGATTCCCCGCCCGCATGACACACCGATCTTGCTCCAAAGACCTTAATCACCTATATTTCTAAGGTTTACGGAAAGGCGGGCCGAACCCATGCGAGTAATTCAAGAAGCACTGACATTCGATGATGTTCTTCTGATCCCGGCTCATTCAACCGTTCTGCCGAGAGATGTCAGCTTGACCACCCAGCTGACCAGGACCATCACCCTTAATATTCCCCTGCTTTCAGCCGCCATGGACACGGTGACCGAAGGTCGCCTTGCCATCACGATCGCCCAAGAGGGCGGTATCGGCATTATTCACAAGAATATCAGTGTGGATCGGCAAGCCTACGAGGTGAGCACCGTCAAAAAATACGAAAGCGGCGTCATTAAGGATCCAATTACGGTATCTCCTGATGCCACTATTCGCGATGTCCTCGAATTAACTCGGGCCAAGGGCATCTCCGGTGTCCCCGTGGTCGATAAGGGCGATCTGGTCGGGATTGTCACCAGCCGAGATCTTCGCTTTGAAACCCGTCTTGATGAAGCGGTCTCAAAAGCAATGACGCCCAAGGAAAAGCTGATTACCGTTCGTGAAGGGGCCAGTAAGCAAGAGGCGATTCGCCTTCTCCATCAGCACCGGATTGAAAAGATCCTCGTGGTCAATGATCGCTTTCAGCTCCGCGGCATGATCACCGTCAAGGACATCCAAAAATCAAAGGATTACCCTCAGGCCTGTAAGGACGAACAAGAGCGGCTAAGGGTGGGTGCTGCCGTTGGAACCGGCACAGGGACTGAGGAACGTGTTGAGGCGTTGGCTGCGGCCGGCGTGGATCTGGTCGTCGTCGATACCGCCCACGGCCATTCACAAGGCGTGCTCGATCGCGTCCGCTGGGTCAAATCGAATTTTCCCCACATCCAGGTGATCGGCGGCAATATAGCGACAGGCGAAGCGGCGAAGGCCCTCGTCGAAGCTGGCGCCGATGCGGTCAAGGTGGGTATCGGCCCAGGATCCATCTGCACGACCCGAATCGTGGCCGGTGTGGGTATCCCCCAGATCACGGCGGTCTCAAACGTTGCAGATGCACTTCATGGAAGCGGCGTTCCCTTGATCGCCGATGGCGGCATTCGATATTCAGGCGATGTCGCCAAGGCCCTAGCCGCCGGGGCGTATGCCGTCATGCTCGGTGGCCTTTTTGCTGGCACCGAGGAGGCCCCTGGTGAGGTCGAGCTCTATCATGGACGCTCCTATAAAACCTATCGCGGCATGGGATCCTTAGGAGCCATGTCGCAGTCACAAGGTTCCAGCGATCGCTATTTTCAAGAAAGCACGGAAGCTGAAAAGTTGGTTCCTGAGGGCATCGAAGGTCGGGTTCCCTATAAAGGATCCATGGTCTCCATCCTCCATCAACTGGTCGGCGGCGTTCGCTCTGCCATGGGCTATACCGGTTGTCGAACCATCGAAGAGATGCGGAACAAGGCAAGCTTCGTTCGGGTCACCTCGGCCGGCATGCGCGAAAGTCATGTGCACGATGTGACGATTACCAAGGAAGCTCCTAACTACTCCATGGATTAAGCCCCTATGGATCTTCCTCAAAATGAGGAAGAGATCCCATCAGGCCCTCATCGGGCGTCCCTCATAAAGTTCAAGCGCCTTCCGATTGCATGCATAACATTCACGCTCACAAAGTCCTCATTCTTGATTTTGGCTCCCAATATACCCAACTGATCGCCCGGCGAGTCCGCGAGATCGGGGTTTATTGCGAGATTCACCCTTGGGACTGCAACGAGAATTACATTCGGGAATTTATGCCTCAAGGCATTATTCTCTCGGGGGGACCTGAAACCGTCACTGCATCCGATACCCCTCGCGCTTCGGAGCTGGTTTTTTCTCTGGGTGTTCCGGTGCTTGGAATTTGCTATGGGATGCAAACCATGGCGATTCAGCTCGGAGGTCAGGTCGAAGCGGCTGACCATCGTGAATTTGGTTACGCTGAAGTTCGCGCACGTGGACACTCGAGGCTTCTGACGGACATCGAGGACCATACCTCTTCTGAGGGCCATGGCCTCTTAGATGTCTGGATGAGTCATGGGGACCAAGTCACCCAACTCCCCGAAGGATTCAAAACCATCGCTTCTACCGCAACGGCACCCATTGCCGGCATGGCGGATGAAGAGCGATGTTTCTACGCCCTTCAGTTCCACCCCGAAGTGACCCATACCCGCCAGGGTCTTCGGTTACTGAAGCGCTTTATCACCGACATTTGTGGCTGCGAAGCACTTTGGACGACCCAGAATATCATTGAAGACAATCTTAAGAACCTCAAGATTCTCCTAGGAAAGGATGAGGTCATCCTCGGACTTTCAGGAGGCGTTGATTCTTCGGTAGTCGCCGTCCTCCTCCATCGCGCCATTGGCGATCAGCTCACTTGTGTGTTCGTGGATACAGGACTTCTTCGCCTCAACGAAGGGGATCAGGTCATGGCGACCTTTGCTCAGCATATGGGGGTCCATGTCATTCGGGTCGACGCCGAAGAGCGGTATCTCAGGGCTCTTGAGGGTGTGACCGATCCTGAGCAAAAAAGGAAAATTATCGGTCGACTCTTCGTTGAGATTTTTGATGAGGAAGCCGCCAAACTAAAAGATGCCAAATGGCTCGCTCAGGGCACTATTTACCCTGATGTCATCGAATCTGCGGGCTCTAAGACTGGGAAGGCCCACGTCATCAAGTCACACCATAATGTCGGGGGACTGCCTGACAATATGAAACTCAAGTTAGTCGAACCCTTACGAGAACTTTTCAAAGATGAGGTTCGCAACATGGGCCTCGAACTGGGTCTTCCTTCAGAGATGATCCATCGCCATCCCTTTCCAGGGCCTGGACTCGGTGTCCGTATTCTGGGTGAAGTTCAAAAGCCCTTTGCAGATCTCCTCCGAAAGGCGGATGCCATCTTCATCGAAGAACTCTATCGGCATGATCTTTACGAAAAAACCAGCCAAGCGTTTGCCGTCTTTTTGCCGGTTAAATCCGTCGGGGTCATGGGGGATGGTCGGCGCTATGACTATGTCATCGCACTCAGGGCCGTTGAAACCATCGACTTCATGACCGCTCGCTGGGCGCATCTTCCCTATGAGTTCCTCGACCTGGTATCACGCCGGATCATCAACGAAGTCGCTGGAATCTCTAGAGTGACTTATGACATCTCAGGCAAACCACCCGCGACCATAGAGTGGGAAT
>JBEIRQ010000413.1:0-1540 GCA_040375885.1 Methylococcus sp. | reverse complement strand
GCTCGAGCGCTGCAATGAGGCGAAGCAGAGTCGTGTTGCCTGCCCCGGAATTTCCGGGGAAAAAAGCCCACTCGCCGCGGTGGAGGCGAAATTTTAGCTATGAGAGGGCCTCGCCACAGTCGGGGTGACGCTTGCTGTAGTTGTCAAATTCGATCATGGCCTGAATCTTTTTTCCGGAAACTGAGGCGATAGGGATGGGCCGTCTTGAAACAAAGCGCTTCATAAGGGCCATGGTATCCATTTGCAACAAGACTTGGCAAAGGTCACTGGGACTCGTCTCATTGGGGGATTACAATGGGCCAGCCACCTAACCTCTAAAAACCCCTCTTGAACATGCTTCGTAAGCTTGCCTCTCAGACCATGGTCTATGGTTTGAGCAGTATCGTCGGTCGGTTTCTCAACTACCTGTTGGTCCCGCTCTACACTTATTCGTTTCCGGCTAGGGATTACGGCGTGGTCTCTGAGCTTTATGCCTATGCCGGGTTTTTAAGTGTCGCATTGGTCCTCGGGCTTGAAACCGGCTATTTCAGGTTCCGGAGTCAAAAGGACTTCCCTCCTGGTCTAGCCTATCGCTCGGCGCTTCGCGTTCTGATTCCCTTCAATCTGGGTTTTGTGCTGCTTGTTTGGGCCAACAGGGAGCCGCTTTCCGCTGTCCTTCTTTACCAGGATCACACTGAATATCTGATGATCTTCAGTCTGATTCTCGCGCTTGATGCGATCGGATCACTCCCTTTTGCTCGTCTACGAGCGGAGGAGCGGGCGATGCGATTTGCCGCCATCAAGCTCACTGAAATCGTGATCACGATTGGCCTCAATGTGTTCTTCATTGTCCTGCTTCCAGAGGCTCTCAGGATCTGGCCAGATTCCCCATGGCTTGCTTACTATGATCCAAAGGTGGGTATTGGCTATATCTTTGTCGCTAATTTAGTGGCGAGCGCCATCAAGGTTTTATTGCTGCTGCCGGAGTTTCGGGGTGAGGGATTAGAGCCCTTAGGTCCTTGCATCAAGAAGATCCTCCGTTATTCGCTACCGATGGTCGTGATCGGGTTTGCGGGGATCATCAATGAGATGCTGGATCGCGCGATACTGAAGGCCCTTCTGCCTTATGACCTTCCGGAAAATCTTCGCCAGCTTGGGATCTATGGGGCCTGTTACAAATTATCGATCCTCATGACCCTCTTTGTTCAGGCCTTTCGCTATGCGGGTGAACCCTTCTTCTTTTCGATGGCGGGTCGATCCGATGCCCCTCGTGCCTACGCCTTGGTGATGCGCTATTTTGTCGTTTTCTGCGTCTTTATTTTTCTGTTGGTCACACTGTTCATCGACTATTTCCAATATTTCATTGGCGAAGGTTACCGAGAGGGTCTTGCGGTCGCTCCCATCCTCCTGATGGCCAATCTTTTTCTTGGCATTTACGTCAATCTGTCCATTTGGTACAAGCTGACGGATCGGACCATGATGGGTGCCTGGGTATCCTTGATGGGCGCGGTCGTGACGATTGGCCTCAATCTCTGGTGGATCCCCATTTATGGGTACGTGG
>JBEIRQ010000048.1:0-8993 GCA_040375885.1 Methylococcus sp. | reverse complement strand
GCCACCATTGGTTCTCATGGTGATGCGAGCACCGTAACCACAGAGCATTTATCGGCGTCATTTCGATCCCAGATTAGCGTGATGCAGTCTGCAACAGATTGCTGTCAGCCCGCGTGTGCCCAAATCTACCTTTAGGGCAGAAGTGTTCCCTCGGGGTATTAGAAGACACGCTGACGGCTAATGGTCAAGATATTGATCTCAATGGCCCGGTCAATATCGGTGGAACCTTATCGGCCACCTTCCTGATGGCTTACCAGGATGGTTTACCGATGGAGGATGTCGCCTTTGGACGACTTAATCTTGAGGAATTGAACCCGACGTATGAGCTCAATAATGCGGCCTTCAATGTGATGTACAACACGCCCTATGCGGCTCGTGCCCAAATGTCGAATTGGATGAACCAGATATTGTTGGCGCTGCAGCAACGGGCGGAGGATAAGAAGAAAGTCAACGCGGTTGCCTTGCCCTCAAATCAGGTGGTCCTCTTTATGGGTCATGATGATAATCTCCATGGACTAGGCTCGCTCATGCAGGTCTCATGGATTAATGAGGGGTATCAGCCTTATCAAACCCCTGCGGGTAGTGGTTTTGTTTTTACATTGATAAGGGATCGTAAAACCAGCAAACACTTTGTCAGGGTCGAGTTTGTCGCTCAGACTCCTTTGCAGCAGCGTCGGATCGAGCCGCTGTCGTTTGATCATCCGCCATCGATTGCCCCGCTTCAGATACCAGGCTGTGAAAGCCCGCCTGATTTGCCTTATTACTGTTCGCTAGATCGCTTCAATAAGCTCATCCGAAAATCGATGAGTCAAGAGTTTATTACTCGAGTTTCCAGTCTTCGATAAGGCTAATCCAGGACGTCCAGGAGCCGTTATTCTGATTCCACGGAAAGAAGCCCCCCATGTCGGCGACTAGCCATAGACCATGGGAGGCTTCATCGAGAGGGGCTGGGATGGTTCCCATGGCCTCGATCGAGGCGGTGCATGGTGGGATGGGTGATGACGAGATTCAAGCGCCGAAGCCCCGGCCATCGTACTGTTTTTGTTATTTGGTGCCCCTTAAACGGAGCCCCAGGCTTTTATGCCGCAGGATTATTTTCATAACCCTTTGAAAATATGGTGCCCCGAACACGATTCGAACGTGTGGCCTTTCCCTTAGGAGGGGAATGCTCTATCCATCTGAGCTACCGGGGCAGATGCATCAAGAAGCGCTAAGCTGGTCTCGCAATGATCCTCGATGACTGAGCATTATATCGTGATTTCGCCTTTATTCGACAAGGCGTTAGCTGAAGAGGTGACAGGCTGTTGTGGGGACGACTTACACGTTGAGTGACTCAGACTGAATCTGAAAGCTGATCAAGCGCCAAGCAACGGTTAGAATCATCTTTTTGATACGCTGCTGTGGGCAGATTATGACTTTTCACGATCATCAAGGCTGTATTGAGTCAGCGATGGCGAAAGCGGACCGCCTTTGCCAGGAGCGTGGCGTTCGGTTTACCCCTGTCAGAAAAAAGGTTCTCGAGTTGGTTTGGTCGAATCACGAATCCGTGAAGGCCTACGACCTTTTGGAGGCGCTCCAGGGTATCGATAAGGCCGCCAAGCCGGTGACGGTCTATCGGGCGCTCGATTTTCTATTGGAACAAGGTTTCATTCATCGGATTGAAAGTCTCAATGCCTTCGTGGGCTGTCGTCAGCCGGATCTTCATCATGATTTGCTCTTATTGATTTGTACGGCATGTCATACCGTCGATGAGCGATTGGCCCCCGGTGTGATGCAGGCGGCCCAGAAAGAAATACAAGGTGCCGGTTTCGAGGCGCGACAGCAATCCTTCGAGGTTCGGGGACTCTGTAGGGCGTGCCGATAGTCTCCTTGTGAAGGGAGGTCGCTGGTACTCAATTCCTCTGAGTGAGTCGGCGAATCCTCCCTATCGTAAGGGTCCAAAAAAATAAGAAATACGGAGAGACTATTCATGCCAACTGTTTCCACCCGCGCGCGGGTGAGCTATACCCCGGGGGAGATGTATGCGCTGGTTAATGACGTTAAATCCTATCCCGCCTTTATCCCGATGTGTTCCGATGTCCGGCTCTTATCGGAGGGTGCCGACCGCCTTAAGGCGACCATGACGCTTAAGAAGGGGGCAATCCGGCTCACCTTCACGACGGAGAACTCGATGGAGGCCGGTCGTCACATTCGGATGCGACTAGTGGAGGGCCCCTTTAAGCGTTTGAATGGACTTTGGACCTTTACCCCTCAAGGTGATAGTGGTTCTGAAACGGCTTTCAGGCTGGACTTTGAATTTGCGAGTGGACTCTTGAGCATGGCGCTTGGTGGGTTTTTCAAGGAGGTCAGCGAGTCCATGGTCGATGCCTTCTGTAGGCAGGCGGCAAAAATATATGGGCCAAGAGAGCCTTTTGGAGAAGCCTAGGTGCCCATTAAAAGAGCGGCTTTTATCGTGACCAGTACAATTGATATTTTTGTTCAGGATACAAAGCTTCGTGATGAATGAAGAAGTCGATGATGAAGAGTGGTTCAATGTTAGGGGGCCCAGTAAATCAAGCCGAAAGCGGGAGAGTTCTCAGCTTCAGGATCTGGGGGAGCTTTTGATGGCGCTCTCAAAGGAACAGCTCGAGCGTCTTGATTTGCCGGAGGCGCTTTTCGAAGCGGTTCGCGTCGGGCAAGGGATTACGGCCCATGGTGGATTGCAGCGGCAACGAAAATATATTGGGAAGCTGATTCGTAGCCTTGACCCGGAACCTATCCGGGAGGGTTTGCAGGCGCTTAAGGGCGAGACGTCGGATCTGATTCGGGTCCAGCACCAAGCAGAGCGTTGGCGGGACCGGATGATCGGTGAGGGTGATGAGGCGATCAATGCGTTTGTTAGCGCCTATGGGGATGCTGAAAGGCAAAAGCTTCGACAGTGGGTCCGTGATGCCCTGCGTGAACGCGATAGAATGGCGCCACCTCGCGCAGCCCGTCTCCTCTTCAAATACCTTCGCGATGTTCTCTCTAATGAAGAGGCTCTTGCGGAAAGGAGCCCCGATGAGGCTGCGGGATCCTAGAGGTATGATGGCCGCTCTTGAAGCGTTCTTTGAAGAGACCGCACTAATGAAGAAGGCGGCGGTGGGGGATCACGCGTGACCCAATTATGGGCTCTACTTGGGCTGTCTTTTCTTGTGGCGGCCCTCTCTTTTGGTCTGACCGCATGGGTTCGTCGTTACGCGATGGACAGGCTTTTGGATATTCCAAATGCCAGAAGCTCCCATGTTCATCCAACCCCCAGAGGCGGCGGACTGGCTGTGGTCATCTCATGGGGCGCGGGCTTGGCTTTGTTGCTCGCCCTGGGTGAGATGCCTACCGTGTTTTTTTTGGCGCTGATGGGGCTGGTCCCGCTCGCGGCGATTGGATTCCTCGATGATCATGGTGATGTTCCCGCTCGCTGGCGTCTTTTAGTACAGATTTTGGCTGCCGTCTGGGCCGTTGGGTTGCTTGGCTGGTTTCCTGAGGTCTCTCTTGGGGCAGTGACGCTTCATCTTGGAGGGGTTGGCGGAGTCATGGCGGTCATCTTCACGGTTTGGATGATCAACCTCTTTAATTTCATGGATGGCATTGATGGGATTGCCGGTGGGGAAGTCGTTACGACCTGCTTTTCGTGGGCGCTGCTGGTCATGCTGGGCGGTAGAGAGGAGGGACTCTTCACAATGGGTCCAACGATCCTCCTTGGGGCCGCCGTTCTCGGGTTTTTACTATGGAATTGGCCCCCAGCGCGCATCTTTATGGGTGATGTGGGAAGTGGTGGACTCGGTTTTGCGTTGACCATTTTGTTTCTTTTTGGGGCCGCTCAGGGTGGGATTCATTTGCCGGTTGGCTTGATTTTGGTGGGTGTCTTTCTCGTGGATGCCACCTTGACGCTCCTGGTCAGAATGGCCAGGGGTGAGCGTTGGTTTGAAGCCCATCGTTCCCACGCCTATCAACACGCGGTACACCGCTTTGGTGGCCATGGGGTGGTGAGTGGGGCGGTGCTGGTCATTAACCTTTTCTGGTTACTGCCTTGGGCTTATGTTGCGTTGCAGCATCCGGAGACGGAACTATTCTCGCTGCTGGCGGCATACAGCCCGCTCATGGGCATTGCTGTTTGGCTTGGTGCTGGACGACCTTGAGGGTTAATTGACAGTGATCTCCCAAAAGATTCGGCTTCGTTCGCTGGTTTTCATGCATGACCTCTTGATGGTCTTTTTGGCGTGGTCAGCGGCCTATTTTTTGAGATTCAATCTTGATATGCCGCCTCTGAAGTACGTCAATGCAGCGATAGGCGCTTTACCCATCGTGCTAAGTATTCAGGCCTTTGTGTTTTTTCAACTCGGCCTTTACCGGGGAGTTTGGCGTTTTGCCTCCCTGCCGGACCTAGTCCGAATCGGTAAGGCGGTATTGATTGGGGCGGTTCTCATTGCCGTGAGTCTTTACCTCTATAGCCGGCTTCTGTGGATCCCGCGGTCGGTGATCCCGCTCTATATCCTCCTCCTTGGACTTTTACTTTCCGCGCCAAGGTTGGTTTATCGCATGTGGAAAGACCAGAGCATGCGGCTTGGGTCAGGCCAGCGGGCATTGGTGGTGGGTGCTGGACGAGCCGCAGAGCTCTTGGTAAGGGACTTATTGAGAGTCCGAGACGCGAAATTCGTCCCCTTTGCGATGGTCGATGATGATCCTGGTAAAAAAGGGAGTGAAATCCATGGTGTTCGAGTCCGTGGCGGCTGCGACCAAATCCCGGCGCTCGTCAAATCTCTGGATCTCGATATCATCTTAATTGCCTTACCTTCCGCTGATGATCGGGAAATGCGCCGTATCGTCGGGATCTGCGAGACGGTTGGGGTCCCTTTTCTAACCCTGCCATCCGTTCAGGAAATGTTGTCCGACCAGATATTCGGACATCTAAGGGAGGTCTCTATTGAGGATCTTCTAGGGCGAACGCCGGTGCAGCTAGACCGCAAGGCGGTTTCTAAAAAGATGCGAGGCGCAAGGATTCTCGTTACAGGGGGTGGCGGGTCGATTGGTTCTGAATTATGCCTTCAGATTGCGCGCTTCGAGCCTTCCGAGCTCATGATTTTTGAGCAGTGCGAATTCAATCTCTATCGTATTGAGCGGAGCCTTCACCAGAGGTATCCTGGCTTGAAATTACGGGTATTTCTTGGCGATGTGACGGATGAGACGGCGGTCAGGCGGGCGTTAGCGGAATCGCTCCCAGATCTTATTTTTCATGCGGCGGCCTTCAAGCACGTGCCCCTCCTTCAGGGGCAGATTCGCCAGGCGGTCAGAAATAATGTGTTGGGCACTCGGATCGTTGCCGAGGCCGCCATGGCGCAGGGTGTTAAAGGGTTTGTTTTGATATCGACCGACAAGGCGGTGCGACCGACCAATGTCATGGGAGCGACTAAAAGGGCCGCTGAGAAATTGGTTCAAAGCCTTGATGGCGAGGGTGGTACCCGATTTATCACGGTCCGGTTCGGTAATGTCCTTGATTCGGCGGGGAGCGTGGTCCCGCTGTTTCGGGAACAGATTCGTTTGGGTGGTCCTGTGACGGTGACCCATCCTGAGGTCACCCGCTATTTCATGACGATTCCAGAGGCCTGTCAGCTCATTATGGAGGCCGCAGCGGTTGGCGAGGGAGGGGAAATCTTCGTCCTTGATATGGGCGAGCCCATCCTGATTCGCTATCTTGCCGAACAGATGATTCGGTTGTCTGGGAAGCGGGTTGATCAGGATGTCCGTATCGATTTTGTTGGGCTGCGTCCTGGCGAAAAGTTGACCGAAGAATTATTTTTAGAGGATGAGCGGCCCATGCAGACGCCTCATGAGAAGTTGCTGCTGGCCAAGTCAGTCGCCTTGAATTTGGGCGAGATTGGTGTCATTTTGGATGACATGAAGGCCTCGGTGAATGGGTTCGATGAGGTGCTGCTTCACCAACAGTTGCTGGCCTTGGTCCCTGAGTTTGTTGAGGCTTAGGTCTTTTGGGGGGCTTTAGGCCACGTTTGCAGGCCCCTCCAAAAGGAATTGCAATAAGAGGCTTGTCTTTTTGCCGGTTTCTCGATAAAATTTTCGGCTTTTCAGGCAATGCCTTTGTTTTGGAGCGCGCATTCATGAAGACCTTCAGCGCCAAGCCGGCCGAAGTAAAACGCGACTGGTACGTCATCGACGCCGATGGGAAGACCTTGGGACGTCTTTCGTCCGAGATCGCTACCCGTCTGCGCGGCAAGCACAAGGCGGAATATACCCCGCATGTGGATACCGGTGACTACATCATTGTCGTCAATGCGGAAAAGGTCCGCGTGACCGGTAATAAGGAAAAAGACAAGATCTATTACAAGCATACGGGCTACATCGGGAACATGAAGTCTGTTGCTCTTGGCAAGTTGCGCCAGACGCATCCTGAGCGGATCATTGAAACCGCTGTTCAGGGTATGCTCCCCAAGAACCCCTTGGGTCGCGCCATGTTCAAGAAGCTAAAGGTGTATGCAGGTTCCGATCATCAGCATCAGGCACAGCAGCCGAAGCTGCTGGAAATCTAACGAGTTCATCTGGATATCCCCATGGCACAACAGCATTACTATGGAACCGGCCGCCGCAAGAGCGCAGTTGCCCGAGTTTTCGCAAAATCAGGCAGTGGCCGCATTCTGGTAAACAACAAGCCCGTTGAAGAGTATTTCGGTCGTAAGACAGACCAGATGGTCGTGCGTCAGCCGCTTGAGCTGGTTGCTCTCGGCGAAAAGATTGACGTTGTTGTGACGGTTTCTGGTGGTGGCCCGAGCGGCCAGGCTGGTGCGATTCGCCACGGCCTCACTCGGGCGCTCATAGTTTTTGATGAGAATCTTCGTCAGCCCCTTCGCCGTGCCGGTTATGTGACCCGTGATGCCCGTGAGGTTGAGCGTAAGAAGGTCGGTCTCCACGGTGCTCGTCGCCGTCCACAGTACTCCAAGCGTTAATCTCCTTCAGGGATTACTTGGGGGATCGTCTAGCGGCAGGACTACGGACTCTGACTCCGTCAACCAAGGTTCGAATCCTTGTCCCCCAGCCAATTTAGGCATACTAAATCAAGAGGTTACCAAGTGTAGCCTCTTTTTTTGTCTGAAATTTCTGCTTACACACCGCTTACACACTTTTCCAATCTACCAATCTCGTAGCACACTATGTTCGTCCACCCACTAACGAACACCGTCTGCTATGCCCCAAGCTCAATCGACCACGCACGTACTGGCTGAAAACAAGCTAGTTATCTATAGGCGAGAACGCAGCAACGTCTGGCAATGTCGATACAAGGTTGGCAATCGCTGGAAACGCGAGTCAACAAAAGAGACTGAAAGTAAACAAGCTGAGAAAAAGGCTTGGGACTTGAGGCGATCCCCGGTATCGGGCCTCTGACGGCGAGTGCCATCATCGCAACGATAGGCGATTTCAACGAGTTCAACAGTGGCCGGGAGTTAGCTGCATACCTCGGGGTAGTTCCAAGACAACATTCTTCAGGGGGCAAGCAGAATCTTCTGGGAATCAGTAAACGCTATTGATTCATGGTGCCCGAGCGGTCATATGTTATGCCGAAATTAGACAGAAGGAGAACGCTTGGCTCGTAAATCTCATCGGGCGACGGAACAGGAATATCGCGGCCGTTGCACTGGCCAACAAGAACATTCGAATTATCTGGGCCATGATGACCCGAGGTGAGACATTTGATCCCGCCCACGTCAGTTTGGCTCCTGTGCCGGCCTAATCGCTGGTAACCGATGTAACAACCACTTCAACCAAAAGGAGAAGAGCTCAGCAAGATTGCAAAGGCGATCAACTTAGATGGCGGAACAGGTAAGACCGTGGGTGACCAAACCAGACAAGTGCAAAGCGCTCAGAGCGCGCCGTGTTGATATGGAGTCACCCAGCGTATTCCATTGGGGCCAGGCCAGAAGGCCACGTAAAGGCCGGATGTATGGCGGCAACTTCACCGACCAAAATCTGATTTGTCTCCTTGCATATCGAGAGCGTCCATGTATGCACTTGATGCCTGAAACCGCCGATCTTATGGTGGCCGGTTGATCAAGTGGATGATTATATAAAAAAACCACCGCCAGGGTGATCGTTAACAGTCAGTCATCTGTGCAAAATATCGCGTCCTGGCTAATGTAGGTCAGGACGCGAGAGCAGGGTTAGTTCAAATTTCTAATAATGAATTGAGTGACACTTGGGTTGGAAACGCGAGTATAGACCCCAGGAACCGATCCAGCGCAGCCTATGCCCCAGCTCACGATGCCTATTTCAACAATCTTGCCATTAACTTCCTTGAATAAAGGACCACCACTGTCACCCTGACAAGAATCAACCGGCTTGCTTGTGGTGCAGACATGTACATCAGGTGCGATGCTCACATCAAGTGATTTCTTCTTGTATGTTTTTACGCAACTCTGATTTGTAATGACACGAACCGTTCCCTCCATCATCTGAGTGGGTGTTAGCGGATCTCCAGAGAATTGCGCGCCCCAACCTGCCACAGTGGCCTTTGTTCCAGCGGCATCATCGTTCGTGTTGCCAAGTGACACTACGGGGAATCCAGTAACGGGTGACTCAAGCGTCAGAATGGCCACATCGTAGTCCTCAGTGGCGCCCGTGTTATAGCTAGGGTGAATGGAGATGGATTTTACCTTCCTTTTCTGTGCGGTTGAGTCTGCATAATTGGTAATTCCTGCTGTTACTGTAAAGGCTTCTGGGGCTTCGATGGTCAGGCTTCCATCGACCTCTCTTTCAGAGAAGCAGTGTGCGGCAGTTAGTATCTTATTCGTAGAAATAAGAGTGCCTCCGCAAAGATGACCGTACGGATTATTTTTGTCATCAGAACCAATCTTTTGAATTCCTACTAGGAATGGATAGGTGTTCGTTTCAACGGGATCGCCATTAACGATGCGGGGTGTTAATTCATTCGCAAAACTGGAATTAATCTGGCCACTTCCAATAGTTAGTAT
>JBEIRQ010000237.1:0-3213 GCA_040375885.1 Methylococcus sp. | reverse complement strand
GAGAGCAGACAGTTGCGGGTCATCAACCATGATCTTCGGTTGTGGGAGTAGCTTCATCTCACTCGAGACGTATTAGCTGATCGATTGAGGTTCCTTATCAATGCAGAAGTTCGGCCCCTCGTTACAGAGATCCCCATTGTTGAACAGGGGATTGCATTCGACAGACTTGACCCTGATCGTTGGGCGGACGAATATAAGTCCCGCAACGGAAGGTCAGGACGCATTGGAGGTAATACACGATGCGAAAAACACCTGGACTTCGATTCGATGGTGGTCAATGGATCATCGACAAGCGCGTCAAGGGTCTTGGACGAATTTTCGAAAGAACTGGCTTCGATAAAAGCGAAGTTGAAGAGGCAGAGAAACGATTCCATACGCTGATCAAAGAGGCTTTTGATAAAGCCTCCAAGATTGAGGCGGGGGGGTCATGACCTTCCGAGATGCTGCAGCAAGGCATCTAAGGGAGGCAACCAAGAGGAGTATTGGGCGTGATGTTTATGCGCTCGAACATTTGGTGGTACGCGTGTTGGCGCCGAGCGGTTCAGGGAGTGGGTGCAAGGGGCTATCCCTTAAAGCCTTGCGCGAGTCCATGTGGCTGTTTGCCGTGAGCTTGATCGGCGAGAGGGCCGAGAGAAGTGCCGGATACGGATCACGTTCAGGGGATGCTTTGAATGCGGAAGTTGGCCCGGCATGAGCAGCTCTTTTTGAGACCCCAGATACAAGAACAGGCGCTCGTGGCGCCCTCGAGTTCGACAGTTGGTGACGTAACTTATTGATATTGATGATGGGGCCGCTCAAACGTGCCACCACATGGCTTAATGCTGAGCTGATGACGGCTTCTTTATATCAAGCGCTTTGAAAAGGTCGGTCTGCTCCGGGGTCATGGTGGATAGGCCCGTGAGGGGCTCACTGGTGGCACTCAGCCTAATCTGATGGCGCTGAATGCTCCGAAGAACCTCCAGCGCTCGCTCTGGTGATGTCTTGGTAGCGGAGTCCCTGAGCCTCATGCGCATAACGCGATGAATAATCAAGGCCATAAAGCAGATGGCGGCATGAGCTCTGATCCGCTCTGGTAGCCGATGGTAGACCGGCCCTATCTCAAGCTCTGACTTCAGGACGCGGAAGCCGCGCTCGATGTCGGCAAGAGACTTGTAGCGGGCGATGACCTCCTGAGGCTCTAGGTCGTGGGTATTGGTCACCAACAGCAGCTTGCCATCTAACGTCTCGGCCAATTTGAGCGCCTCTTGATTAATGTCGTAGGTAAAGGTGTCGGACTTTAGATCTACTTGGATGATTTTGGTGAGGTGAGCCTCACAGACATCCCGGTATAAGCGGGCCTTGGCGCCACTATCGGAGAGCTTCCGGCCCCGGTGTTTTTTACCCTCATCCTGGGCGTCGAGTTTAGCGACCTGCTGCTCAGCTTCCGCCAATAGTGTCTGGATCTTTTCATCGCGCCTGAGCTTTTGCTCAGCGGCCCTGAGGGGGTCGTGAGCGACAACAAGGCGGAGATCCTTCCAGGCGACCTCTCCGATCGTCTCATTCTGAGCTGAGCCGCCCTGACGCGCATGGAAGCCATCTAGGAGATCCGCAAAGTCAGGATAACGACGGCCTGGGACGGCGATAATGAATTCTAGCGGCTCTCCACTTGAGAGCACGATCTCCTGAAGAGCGCTGATGTTTTCAAGGCTGAGTAAACCCCGATCAGCGACCAGAACGAGGCGCTTAATGAAGGGGTATCGCTCAAGGATCTTCTCAAGGGTCGGCAGCAGGGTTTTGGTTTCTGCGGTGTTGCCGTCGAAGACCTCATGGTAGATCGGGAGGCCATCAGCGGTTTGCACGACGCCTAACATGAACTGGCGCGCGATCAGGCCTTCTTTGCTCATACCGTAGTGCCGAACATCATCGGCCTGTTCAGATTTCCCCTCGGCACGAATGGTGGTGAGGTCATAGAAAACGATCGACAAATCCTGATCGATCAGCGGGCGCAGCAGAGTGGCCGTCACCTTATCAACCGCCTCCTGGTGATCGACCAGGGCATCCATGCTTCTGAGAAGCTGTTGATGGGTGATCTCCTGATCTGGCATTCCGGGCATCGCAACCGTTTCAAGCCAGCGAAGGACACCGAGCTTGGAGTCAGGATCACAGAGACGATTAAAGACCATCGCACGAATACAGCTCTCAATATCGATGCTGTGGCGAGTGGTACGGAAGACTTTGCGGAGGCCGTCAAAACCCAGCGTATTCCAAAGCTCCGTTAAAACCCAAAGATCGCCGAACGCCTTAGCGGGTGAGAAGGTGACCTCTGAGGTGTTGAGAGAGGAAGGTGCTTTGCCGGAGACCTTCATGAGTCCAAGGATGACGGCGTCAAGATCCCCACTGATTTGGTCGAGTCGGCCGAGGTTGGCCACGGTACGCTTTTTTACCTGACCGCCATCGTCCCGGTAGGACTCAACGAGCTGAACGTACTGGCGAGGACCCGATGATGTGATCTTGACGTGCATGCCACTACTTTACATGGCCTTATAACCATGTCAATAGAGAGAATAAGTGATACTGACGTGCCACCACAAGGATTTGTGAATTTAGGAAGCTAAGCCACTGATTTTTCTAGCCATGAGGGTTCAAAAAAGGGCTTTTTTAGGCGCAAACTGTCGAACTCGTGGGATCACTACACAGGAAATGAAAAGGACAGTATTGCGATCCAGAAAGCCTTTAAGGCCGTCGGCGGCGACAAAATGAATCATCGCACCGTCACATTTCTTCGCCCCTCACCGGATAAACCATGGGTGAAGGTGGAGGAGTTCACGACGACAGGAACACTCGTTCAAACGTTCGAAAAAATCGCGAAAGCATCCCTTTGAGAGGGGCCAAATTAAACGGAATGGTCACACCGAGCCACGCGTCGTCTTTCAATGGTGGCGGGCGATGGCATTTTTCCCTTACGTGTAAAACGCATCCGTATTCATCCTTATAAAAATGCCCGACAGGATCTCTTAGACTGGAACCATTCTGAGAGGGAATGATTGAGATGGGGAAGTCCATGGAAATAGGTCGCTTGAATCGCTTTGGATTCTTAGATGTTGAACTGGAATCCTTAATGACTTTAGCAGAAGCACAATCGGAATCGGTCTGTGTGACGGACCCCATGGGCACGATCGTCTATGTGAATCCCTCATTTGAACGTCTCACTGGATTTTCGTCCGAGGTGGCCGT
>JBEIRQ010000346.1:0-2259 GCA_040375885.1 Methylococcus sp. | reverse complement strand
GTGTTGGCTTCAGTTCGCCACGGGCAATGGCTAATGTCCGCGCCTTCATATCTTCATAAGAGGCAATTCCGATATGTAATGTCTTCATGGTGTGATTCCTCTTCGTTTGAGTTCACGGTCTACTTCAGCCCAGAAATCAGCTAGAAGCGTTTCTGCATCGGTGTATTCGTAATGTTTGATCACATTGTTTTTGTGCTTGTGGTCATGCTCTGTCCTTGTTGTTCGTGATAACCCCCGCCTTTCCGTGACCGCATGGCATTGTCGAAACCCATCAAACGCTGACCATCTGAGGAATGAAGCGTTAATGAGTAGCTCAATCCATGTGGTCGCTCTAATGAGCAAGGAACACGGCGAACAGAAAATTTGACCCAGTGACGTCCATGAGGGTCAACAACCAGCGTTGTGCCATCAAGATCCAGAAGCAGATCCAGCCCTGCGGTCGGCGTTGGTTTAGTCATTTCGGTAGGTTATCACCATCTGATAACCCGCTCAAGCGCCCACCAATTCTTTCAGCTTTTTTGGGCGACCGCCCATCTTGCCGTTCGTGCGAGCGGCGCTCGCCTTAGCCTCCGTAGAGGCTGATCCAAGCTGCTGGAGATGGAAGAGTGCCGGTTATCAGGTCTTGGTTACCTCAAATTAGAGGGCAACTGCGGTTTTTAGGTTAATCTTGATGCAGCTGCCCGTCTTCAAGGCGCCATTGAAAGTCCATCCTTTTCGCTAAATTAGCGTCATGCGTGACCACCAGAAAACTCACCCGATAAGCCTCGTTCAATTCCAGCATCAGCTGGTAGACGGTGTCTGCGGTCTTTCGATCGAGATTGCCGGTGGGCTCATCGGCTAAGACGCAGCGGGGTCTCGTGACCAAGGCTCTTGCAATCGCGGCGCGCTGACGCTCTCCGCCTGATAGTTCGCCCGGTTTGTGTTTGACGCGATTCTTAAGACCCACTTGCTCAAGGAGCGTATTGGCTCTTTCTGTGGCCTCCTCAATGCCAACGCTGCCTATCAGCAGCGGTATAGCGACGTTCTCAAGCAGCGTAAATTCCCCCAGCAGGTGGTGAAACTGGTAAATGAAGCCGAGCGATCGATTTCGAAGTCCTGAAATCTCTCGTTCTGAAAGCCGTGACAATGTCTGCCCAAGGATCGTTACTTCCCCAGCGCTTGGGGCATCGAGTCCACCTAAGAGATGCAGGAGTGTGCTTTTGCCGGATCCTGAGGTTCCCATGATGGCCACTCGCTCACCTTCTCCAATGCTGAGTGAGACGTTTTCAAGGACCCGGACATCAAGGTCACCCTGGTTGAATCGTTTTGAGAGTCCTTCACAGGAGATAACGACCTCACTCATAACGGAGCTCCTCTGCGGGGCGGATTCTCGAAGCCTGCCAAGCGGGGTAGAGGGTTGCTAGGATCGACAGGACGAAGGCGACGCCGGTAATGTTGATGACATCGCGCCAGATTAAAAGTGAGGGCAGTTCGCTGATGTAGTAGACATCGGCCGAGAGGAAGTGGACCCCGAACAACCGTTCGATGGCCGGTACGACCGTTTCGACATTGAGCGCTAAAAGAACCCCACCGATTCCACCAATGACCGTTCCTGAGAGCCCAATGATCGTCCCAAGAACGATAAAGATCGCCATCACCTGGCTGGGGGTCATCCCTTGTGTTCTTAAAATCGCAATATCTGCGCGTTTGTCGGTGACAACCATCACCAGTGTGGAGACGATATTGAATGCAGCTACCGCAACGATCAGCAGCAAAATGATGAACATCACCCGTTTTTCTGTCTGAATGGCCTTGAAGAAATTGCTGTGCGCTTTAGTCCAGTCGGTGACATAGGCTGTTTCTGGGAGTCTTGGTCCAATATCGCGCGCAATCTCGCGGGCAAAAAAGACATCGTCGACTTTGAGTCTTAATCCCGAGATGGCATCCTCAAGGCTAAACAGCCGTTTGGCATCTTCGAGATTAATGAGGGCCATATTGCGGTCATATTCGAACATTCCCACATGGAAGACGCCCACGACAGTGAAACGCTTCAGTCTCGGGAGTATTCCCGCGGGCGTTGCCGTCACCTGTGGCGTAATCACGGTAATTTTATCGCCTTCAAGGACACCCAGGTGCTCGGCGAGTTCCTGACCGAGAATGATGCCGAACTCACCCGCCCGGAGGGCCTCTAGCTGGCCTGACACGAGGTGCGTCGCCACTTCGGAGACCCTCGGCTCATACTCCGGCAAGATGCCGCGAAGGAGGGTGCCGCTCACTCTC
>JBEIRQ010000218.1:0-3380 GCA_040375885.1 Methylococcus sp. | reverse complement strand
GCAGCCACTGATGCCCATAAAGAGAATGCCGGTGGGCATCGGGATATCGGTCTGAAAGGATTGCCGACTGAACAGGGATTTACGGCTTAGGAGCCATTCCTTAAGATTCTCAAGACCACCGACCTGATGGAGATCAATACTTTTTGAGATGAACTGGAGACAACCCTCCTTCTG
This sequence comes from Methylococcus sp., assembly GCA_040375885.1. Lineage (GTDB taxonomy): Bacteria > Pseudomonadota > Gammaproteobacteria > Methylococcales > Methylococcaceae > UBA6136. The sequence continues at coordinate 3,206 of JBEIRQ010000218.1, read as the reverse complement.
AAGGGCAGCCGTCTTATCTGCGTAAATATCATCAAGGACGGCAGCAAGTTCAAATTGCTCAGATTTAGCCCACCCCATCACCAGATGATTAATCTCATCAAGGCTCAAACCCTTCATCGCCGTGGCCGCCTGCATTTCCCATTCTTCATCGACACGGCCGTCACAGCCAGCCTCCGATAATGAGGAATGAAGATACCCCAGAATCTCTTGACCACTGGGCATTCCAAGATCAACCAACCACATCTGTCCCTTCAATTCATCCGGTAACAGAAGATTAGGATGAGAAAGAAAAACGAACACCTGGCGCCCTTCAAGATCCCGATAAAGATCCCTTAGGGCACGCACCAAAACAGGATGTCCTTCAAAAAGGGATGGGAGATCATGGAGAACAAAAAAGACATCGTCCTTGGACTGCCGAATGGCATCCACCATGGTCAGAGGATCTTGAAGGGCACGATCACCATCAAGGCCGCTCGCGGCACTCCAAACCTTGAGGGCTCGATCATCACCGTAATGTTTCTTAGAGAGCGTCTTCAGCATGGTCAGCAGCCGACCTTCCTCGCGAGTTTTGACGTAGGTCAGAGGGTAATGATGATTGAGTCCCTTTTGAAGCCGGGGGTCGCTAATATCGGTCATGTGGCTTTAAATTCCATCAGGATGATTGCATTGAATTCCATCTATGCATTATATGGTCAATGAAGCGATCACCACAGCGCTGACCTGATCATCAAGCACCCTCTTCCTCATCATCATGGACGAAACGACGCAAGATAAGACTTTCGATCTCGAATCGTTCCTGAAGACACTCACCCAAAGGCCGGGGGTCTACCGAATGTTGGATGAGACAGGAGACGTGATCTATGTCGGTAAGGCTAAAAATCTAAAAAAAAGGGTGCTGAGCTACTTTTCAGGGAAAGAGGTTTCGCCGAAACAGCAGGCGATGGTTTCTAGAATTAAGAGCATCGATGTCCGCGTCACCCATACCGAAACCGAAGCGTTGCTGCTTGAAAGTCAATTGATCAAACGGCATCGCCCCCGATACAACATTACCTTAAGGGATGACAAAAGTTATCCCGCCATTCATGTCTCGACCCAACAGGAGTTTCCAAAGGTCTCCTTTCATCGTGGATCAAAGCAACCGGTTGGTCGCTACTTTGGGCCCTACCCCAGCGCCAGCGCCGTCAGGGAGAGCCTAAAGCTCATCCAAAAGGTGTTCCCCGTGAGGCAATGTCGAGATTCTTATTTTGATAACCGCACCAGACCTTGTCTTGAGTATCAGATTGAACGTTGCACAGCGCCCTGCGTCGGCTTCATTTCTAAAGAGGACTATGCCCTCGATGTCCATGACACCCTCATGTTTCTTGATGGCGATGGACGACAGTTGATTGACGTGCTCGCCGATCGTATGGAAAAGGCCGCCCATTCACTCGCCTTCGAGAAGGCCGCTCGCTACCGAGATCAGATATCAACCCTTAGAACCGTCTTAGAGAAACAAGCCGTTCATGGCGAGCAAGGCGACCTTGACATCATTGCATCAGCGATTGAAGGGCAGACAGCCTGTATCCACGTCACCTTCATTCGGGCTGGGCAACAGATGGGCGATCGAACCTATTTTCCCGTCATACCCTATGACCATAGTGAGAGTCAGGTGCTTGAAGCTTTCTTGACCCAGTATTACCCTGGAAAGTCGATTCCACGAGAAATCATCCTTGGCAGCATCATCAATGAACGAGCGCTCGTTGAAGAGGTTCTCAGTCAATTGGCCGGGCAACCCGTCCGCCTGACTAGCAGTGTTCGTGCTGAACGGGCAAGACGAGTTCAACTGGCAAGGACCAATGCTCAAACGGCGCTCGCCACGAAGTTGGCTCAACGACAAAGTCTCAAGTCCCGTTTTCTGGCGCTTAAAGAAGCCCTACAACAACAAGAAATTCCGAGGCGTATTGAGTGCTTTGACATCAGTCACACCCAAGGTGAACTGACGGTCGCTTCCTGCGTGGTGTTCGATCACCATGGTCCTATTAAATCAGCCTATCGACGGTTTAACATCGAGGGAATCACGCCCGGGGATGACTATGCGGCTCTTCAGCAGGCGGTAGAGCGGCGTTATCGTCGCATCAAGAGCGGTGAGATTGATCGTCCCGATATTCTCTTCATTGACGGCGGCAAGGGGCAAATAAACGCCGTTAAATCGATTCTGAGTGAACTTGGAATGGACGATATCGTTCTCTTTGGTATTGCCAAAGGACGTGAACGTAAACCAGGCCTTGAAATGCTGATCGATCAGGATTCTATGAGGTCATTCATGCTACCCTCTCACTCCCCTGCCCTGCTCCTCATCCAGCAACTCAGGGATGAAGCCCACCGATTTGCTATCACCGGACACCGCCAGCGACGGGCCAAGGCCAGAAAACCGAATAGTCTTGAGGGGATCCAAGGGCTTGGACCTAAAAGACGACAACAGCTATTGCGCCAATTTGGCGGAATACGAGAAATCAGTCGAGCCGGTGTAGACTCCCTCAGCAAAGTCGATGGTATAAGCCTCCAGCTAGCACAACGTATTTACGATCTATTTCACGAACACGAAACCTGAGCCATGGAGTTAAACCTCCCCACATACCTGACCCTCCTTAGGATCGCACTGATTCCTGTGTTGGTGGGCCTTTTCTACTGGCCTTGGCCATGGTCCCATGCAGCCTGTGCACTCGTTTTTGCGTTTGCAGGTATGACCGACTGGCTGGACGGTTACCTCGCACGTAAAATGGGTCTCACGACCCGATTTGGGGCTTTTTTGGATCCCGTGGCCGACAAACTGATGGTCGCCGTGACCTTGGTTTTAATTGTTCAAGCGGATCCAAGCCCGATGGTTGCTATTGCTGCTGCGGTGATTGTCGGGCGGGAAATAACCATCGCATCCCTTCGGGAGTGGATGGCAGAAATCGGCGAACGCCGTAAGGTCGCCGTGTCAGCACTCGGAAAGTGGAAAACGGCCGCTCAGATGGTTTCCATTACGTGCCTGCTGTTGGGGATGGACATCCTGAAAGATGATCTCCAGAGGATCGGGCAACTGTTATTGGTGTTGGCTGCCGCATTGACGCTGTGGTCTATGATTCTTTATCTTCAAGCCGCTATGCCCGCTTTTTCAAGAAAGAAAGACGCCACCTGAGGCTGTCACAGTATTGACAATTTTAAGTCTCATATCTAAAATT
>JBEIRQ010000299.1:0-2648 GCA_040375885.1 Methylococcus sp. | reverse complement strand
GCCATCGGTAAGAAAAACGCTAACAGCCCGATGAGGGCGACGCGGAGCATGTGGACCCTATGAAAAATCGCATGCACAGGCGTCGGGCTATCATCATCGATGATGGCGGGCCTATAGGGCTCCTTGATCGCTCCATGGCCTAATGTCTGACCGTGCTTCTCAGGCCAAAGAACACCGAAGAAGCTCCCACACAAGGCCGCGACGAAGACAATGGCGGGGTAGGGCGCATCGAAGAGGATGATCGCTAGAAATGCTAAGAGTGCGATGATCTTGAGTGGGGCGCTAGTGAGGGATCGGCGGGCGATTCTGATCGCCGCATGGAAAACGATGGCGGTGACCACTGGCTTGATGCCAAAAAAGAAATCGCTGACCAGATCCACGTGCCCATAGGTCAGATAGAGCCAGGACAGTAACAACATCAAGAGGAGTGAAGGGAGAATAAAGAAAAGGCCAGCAAGAATCCCGCCGACACTCCGATGCATCAACCAACCAAGGTATGTGGCGAGCTGCTGAGCCTCAGGTCCCGGCAGGAGCATGCAGTAGTTCAGGGCATGGAGAAATCGTTTTTCAGAGATCCAGCCCCGTTTGTTGACCAGTTCCTCATGCATCAGCGCCACTTGCCCTGCGGGCCCACCAAAACTACTAAACCCCAACTTAAACCAAAACGTCAGCGCCTCTTTAAAAGGAATTGGGCACTTTTGCTGGTTCATAGAGAGGGAGGCTGGATGCGGGTAGGTCGATCTGGGAGTTCATTGCCGGCGATATCGTGTCCCTTAAACACTTTGTTCATCTCAACCCCCAATGCTTTGATCCCCTCGAGAATCCCAGACTCAAAGTCCCCCGCCTTAAAGGCCGTCACCATCGATAATTGGATACTGGCCCAAGCCTCCTTTGGCACACGACGAGCAGCCTCTCGATCGGCAACAATTTCAAAAGCCTGATCAGCGATCAGCAGATAAATCAAAACGCCATTATTTCCTTCGGTATCCCAGACTCTGAGGGAAGAAAATAGAGATTCTGCACGCTGTCTAGGCGTCATCTTTTTTTTGAGCTGATCAAGGCTTAAAGCATGCTCTACCGCAAAGATGATTTCACCGGTTTGAGTCATTTCCTGGGTTCGAATGGCGAGCGTAATCGCCGTCATCGAGGATTTCGGCAATAGATCGTCAATCTGGTGTGACGAGGTTCTTAGGTGCCGGATCATTCTTTTGAGCGTCTTCATCACCACTTCCCCGATGCGCCACCGCCAGAATAACCGCCACCGTCACCTGAGTAGCCGCTGTCACCATGGCCGGAGCCGCCACCTTCAAAATCGCCATAGCCGCCACCAAACCCTCCGCCATAGCCGCCTGATCCTCCGGTCCACCGGCCACCTCCACCCTTTTGGTTGAAGAGGATGCCAAGAAAGACAAAGACCACCAAAATACCCGCCAGCCAGAAGGAGAGTCCTAAGAATATCGCCAGCAAACCGGAGGTGAGAGAGCCACCGATCCCGGCGGCCATAGGGCTTAGGATTCGCTGCAAAAACTGACCCACAAAAAGGCCAATAAAAAGAACAATCATCATCACACCCCCGGTATCTTCGGGTGGGTTTGAAGGCGATTCCGCAGGTGGGGGAAGATTTTCGCCTTGGATGAGACGAGAGAGGGACCCAACGCCCTTTTGGAGGGCGCCGGCCATATTGCCTTCTTGAAGGAGAGGAGCCATGTCTTCGGCAATGATGCGTTTAGCGATCGCATCGGGGATCACCCCTTCAAGGCCTCGCCCAACTTCGATGCGAAGCGTGCGATCTTGTTTGGCGATGATAACAATCACCCCATCATCAATTCCTTTTCGACCCATCTTCCATTGATCGGCCACCCGAATGGACGTCTGTTCGATGGTTTCAGGTAAGGTGCTCTCTAGGATCACAATGGCTATTTGGGCACCCTTATCAGTCTCAAGCGCTCTAAGACTCTGATCGAGGGTTTCTTTGTCCCTCGCTGTGAGGGAACCGGTGAGGTCGGTAATGCGCTCTTTTAATTCGGGAATCGGCGTTTCAGCGACAACGGGCTTGAAGCCTGAAAGAAGTAAGAAGCACAGTAAACATCGCCAAATCATGTCCATGGAGTGCGCCGATCTGATGAATGATTAATGAGCGGGAGCTGGGTGTCCAAAATCAACGGTGGGCGGTGTGCTGATGGCCGCTTCGTTTTCGACTGCAAAATTGGGGCGGATCTCAAGACCAAAAAGTTTCGCGGTGAGGTTGCTTGGGAAGGAGCGAACGAGGATGTTATAGACCTTGATCGTTTCAATGTAGCGATTGCGGGCGACGGTGATGCGGTTCTCAGTTCCTTCAAGTTGTGCTTGAAGATCCCTAAAGAGCCTATCGGCCTTGAGCTGCGGGTAATTTTCAGAAACCACCATCAGCTTTGATAGCGCGCTACTGAGATCGCCTTGCGCCGCTTGAAACTGTTTAAAGATTTGAGGCTTTGAAAGAAGATCTGCATTGGCCTCGATCTTCCCGACTTTGGCTCTGGCTTCAGTGACTTGGGTGAGGACCTCCTTTTCATGGTCAGCGTAACCCTTGACCGTATTCACTAGATTCGGCACCAGGTCCGCCCTCCGCTGATACTGATTGAGGACTTCAGACCAGCTGGCTTTGACGG
>JBEIRQ010000302.1:0-2630 GCA_040375885.1 Methylococcus sp. | reverse complement strand
CAATCTCGCGCATCTTCTGCTGATCCACGTATGCCACGCCATGGATCCGCTCATTCTTGAAGCCGCCGAACCAACTCTCCGTCGGAGCGTTATCTCAGCAATTTCCTTTACGACTCATCGAGCACACCATTCCGTACTCCCTTAGGAGATCCTGAAAGGCCCCGGCAGCATATTGACTGCAACGATCCGAGTGGTGCACGAGATCGGGCGCCGGCCTTCTCCGGAACCATGCCATCCGCAGCGCATCCGTGACGATGTCGACAGTCATTCTTGGCTTGATCGACCAGCCCACAAACTCCCGGTTGAAAAGATCGATCACTACAGCCAAATAGAGCCAGACCTTTGTTGTCCAGAGTGGAGTAAGAGACGGGGCGCGGTAGACCGTTTCCCCATCTCTTCTCCCCGAGCCGGACTTGCACCTCACAGCGCATCCGGCTCTCCATTTAAGTGTTGCTCGTGGCCAGGGCAATTTCGTCTAAACGTCAGCTACAAGTCTTGGATGCATCCACTTGAGCAAGGTACGGATTCCCATGTGGTCCCCGATACCTGAACTGCCTCTTGACACTGGTCATAAGGCGGCTAAGCGCCTGCTCACCATGCCAACCTTTGCTGTTCTGACCAACCAGGACTGTTGAGTTGCACGAAATATTGACCCCCGGGTCAAAGTTAGGCGCAAATCAACACTCATACGTTTTTCTCAGGCCAGATCTGACTGGCAACTCCCAGGATTCCTGCCACTCCGGCCAAATCGCCGATTCCTTTTAGCGGCTGACAGGAAGCGCGTCATTTTGGCTGTTTCGACGCGCTTTCTAGCAACCCAATCATCCGTCTGGTTTTTTTGAACGTCGGTGATTAAGCTCATTTGGCATCCAACATCGCCGGAGAAATCTCCGGACTTCTTGTCGAGGAGGATATTTATGATACGAAGCCTTACCCGACTGGGACGCCCCCCCTGGTACTTGTTGGATCCCCGTCAACTCGAAACTTGGCTTGAAACCTTTACTGAAACGGGCCTCAGCGCTGAAGAGGCAAAGAAAAGGCGGTTGGCTTTCGGATCCAACAGGATTGCCGAGCGTCCTTTCCCCTCCCCTGTCTGGCTTTTTTTCAGACAATTCATGGACTTCATGGTCCTGATCCTGATTGCTGCCGCAGCTTTTTCCGCGATGATTGGCGATCTGAAAGACAGCGTGTCCATCCTGATCATTATTGTGCTCAATGCCGTCCTGGGCTTTGTTCAGGAGTTTCGTGCCGCTCATGCTGTTGCATCCTTAAAGACACTCTCCCAGCGCGTCACATCAATCCGACGCGATGGAAAACTCCAAGCGATTCTCGCCGAGAACCTTGTTCCTGGCGACGTGGTCTTTCTAGAGGCTGGTACCATCGTGCCGGCTGACATGCGGATAATTCAATCCATCCGCCTTCAAATTGATGAATCCATACTGACAGGAGAAAGCCTCTCAGCGCGTAAGACCTCAGATCGAATAGAGGGACGTAATCTTACTCCGGGGGATCAATCGAATATGGCATTCAACGGCACGGTGGTTTCAGCAGGCCGTGGCTTTGGAATTGTGGTGGCCATTGGAAAAGAGACGGAGCTGGGTACCATTTCTGAATCGGTAACTGAGGCGACGGTTCATCTCAGTCCGCTTCAACATCGACTGAATCGGTTTGGATTATGGTTAACCTTTATTGTCTTGGGTATCTGTGGTCTCGTCCTTTGGATTGGGGTGGTACAGGGCAAACCCATTGAATTGATGATGATGACAGCCATCAGCCTTGCCGTTGCTGCCATCCCAGAGGCTTTACCCGCCATGGCAACGGCCGCGCTCTCCCTCGGTGCCGGGCACATGGCTCGGCGAAATGCATTGGTCAAGCGGCTTCATGCCATCGAAGCCCTCGGTTCTGTCACTTACATATGCTCTGACAAAACCGGAACACTGACGCAAAACAAAATGCGTGCTGAACAATTCATGATGGGCGATCAACTTTTGATTTCCCCTGACTGGTCCATGCACAGCGATTTCTTGAGGGCTCTCACGCTGAATAACGATGCTGTATTTGGTGCCTCGGGTAGGGTCACGGGAGATGGCACTGAAATTGCCCTACTTGAGGCCACGCGGCTTGAAAAAGATCAAGTCGATGCCCTGAGAAAACAATTTCTACGATCGGACGAAATTCCATTTGATTCTGAAAGAATGCGAATGACAACCCTTCATCGAGAGGGTGAAAGCTACATCGCCATCACAAAGGGCGCAGCAGAAGTTCTCCTCCCTCGATGCTCTCATCTCGGGGATCAGCCATTAACCCCAGAAGCCAGAGAGAGAATGGAGTTAATAGCCACAAAGATGGCCGCTGAGGGAATGCGTGTCATTTGTTTCGCCCAAAAGGCTTTTGACTTAAAACCGGAATCGAACGATCAGATCGAATCCAGTCTATCGCTACTAGGAATGGTAGGTCTAATGGATCCCCCCCGCCCTGAGTCGCCAATTGCCGTGGCTCGTTGCCTCGCAGCAGGTATTACGCCGGTCATGATCACAGGCGACCACCCCGGGACAGCAAAAGCCATTGCCGTAAAACTCGGTATTGCTTCAGGAAACGACCTTGTGATGACAGGAGCCGAATTGGAATCT